>DRAO01000139.1 GCA_011041825.1 Chloroflexota bacterium | reverse complement strand
GGCCTCGGACAGGACACGCCTTCCGATGCGGCAAGGGTTGTGGCGCAAAGCTGACCACGTGAGCCTTGGATATGTGCAGGTGGAAGGACGGAAGCCCCTCCTCACCCCGCCGCCTCCTCCTGAACATCCTGTGCACAAGCGCCTGGGGGATGTTGCCCTGCTGATGGGTTTCGATGTAAAGGCCGCCGAACTTGTCCCCGGCGGCACTATTGAGCTCACCCTGTACTGGCAGGCTCTCTCCTCTGCCCCTGTGAGCTACAAGGTCTTCGTCCACCTGGTGGGGGAGGATGGGCGCATCTGGGGTCAACAGGATAAGTTCCCCCAGGATGGGAAGCTACCCACTTCGGCTTGGATTGCAGGGGAATACATAACCGATAGCTACCGGATTCCGATAGCCCCTCAAGCTCCTCCGGGGACTTACAGGCTGGTGGTGGGTATGTACGACCCCGAAACGGGAGCCAGGTTACCCATCTACGATGAGAAAGGCCAACCTCTGGGTGATTCCATCCCCATTATGAAAGTGAACGTTGTTTCTCCGACGGCGGCTTCACCGCTGTCGAAGAGATAACTTGCTCTCTGAAGATTTCTCCTCTATTCCACCCTTATCTCCATCAAAGGGAGGACATCGCCGATGAAAGTTCCCCCTTTATAAACGGGCAACCATTCCCAGGTGTTAAACCGATGCAATCCGATGAGGAGTCGGTAATGGCCTGGGGCCAGGTTCTGGGGGAGCCGGAGGCGGTGTTCGGAGGGGATGATGGCTCCGGGAGGCCAGCGGTCGGTGGTATCTCGCCCGGCGGTTGGGGAGCCATCCTTGCTCCATACCTCCTGGCCAGATTCGTCTATCAGCTTTATATGGAGCCAATAGCTTTCCCTCACATCCTTAAGCGCTTTCCAGGTCAAGCGCAAATCATAAACACCACCGGGCCTCCACAGGCCGGGCGATGCGTCGAAATCCCGGAGGGCAATCAAATCGCCGAAGGTGGCAAAGAAGGGGCCCGAATCCGTGCTTTCAATGTAAGGGGGAGGGGCGTGCACCGGCCTTACGAAGGCCCAGGGGGAAACGATGGCCAGGGCGAAGAGCAAGCCACAGGCCCCCATCAGCGGCTTTTCCCCCCACTTTTCCAAACCTACGGCCAGGAACAGGGCTATCACCGGGAGGGCCGGATAGAGCAACCGGGCCTGGTCGGTCCCCAAGACGGTAGCCGTCCAGCGGAGCAATCCGGCGATTACGGCGATTATGTAAAACGCCATCACCACCCACAGGGCCGGATGGGGGATTTCCCTGGGCGGTTTGAGCCAACCAGCCGCAGCAGCCAGGGGGATAAGCCCCAGGAGCACGTAGAGCCATCCGGGGAGGCTTATCCCTATCCAGGCCAGCCACCAGGAACGATACAGCCCCTTCGCCAGCCAGATGTAATCCTCCAATCGGAGTGGTTCGATACGGAGGGCATTGGCCCGCAACACCAGCTCCCATCCCAGCGGGTCTCCATAGAGCGCTATGTTCCTCACAAACCACCATCCGGAGACCGCCAACATACCCAGCATTGCCAGGGCGAAGCACCCCGCAAAGCGCAACCCCAGCCGGGCAAGGCCCTTCCTTTTGGCCTCACCCCAGGCTTTCAGCAGGCATATCCCGGCAATGAAAACCCCCAGCGCCAGCAAGCTGGCCTTGCTCAACACCCCTAAGCCCCACAGGATTCCCAGGAGGAAAAACCTCCTCGAATCCGCCCGCAAGTTTGAACCCTCCGGGCGATTCAAGGCCATAGAACTCCCATATAGCAGAGTCAGGGCTGCAAAGGTGGCCGCCAGGTTATCGTTGTTCGCCACGGAACTGATGAACAGGAATTCCGGGGTGAAAGCGACGATGGCAGCCGCTGCCAGTGCTATGCGAGGCTTACGGGGGAAAAGCAAAAGCCCCAGGCGGTAGATGGCCCACAGGGTTATGCCTCCCAGCATTATGGAGAAAAAGCGCACCAACCGCCAGGCCCAAGCCCACCCAGCATAAGGGAAGAATTCATCCGAGGAATGCAGCAAGAGGTTCTTGGGAGCCTGGGGGTCATCCAGATCGTAATCGGGGTTACCGATGATGGCGAAGCGGCTCAAATCGAAGGGCGCTGAGAGCGCTGCCCCCAGCAGATAGTAGAGGGGAGGCTGGAAACCCTCGTGCTCCTCAGGGCCTACGGGTAGGCCCTTATGGCGCACTATGTAAACCATTACCGAGAAGTGAGGGGCCTCGTCAGGGGCCTCCCCGAGGGGGATGGAGAAGGTATAGATGGATGCGAGGACGAGGTAAAGGGCCAAGATGAAGTAAAACCCTCGTTTCATTTCACCCCCTGTTAGGGCTGCAATTGGGGCCAAACTCCGTTAACACCACAGGTTAAACCACCAAAATTCTACCACAATTCATCAGGAAGGCAAGGTTTGGTAGCACTCCATTTAAACCTGCCTTGGGCAAAGGGCGCTCATCAAAAAATGGGAAAGGCAATTTTTCAACACCCTCGGAAAAACACCCCTTGCATAAATGCGCCAGATGGGTTATTATGAATGCGGTGGTAGGGGCACGGCGCTGACGTGCCCCTACCGCCGTGGGGATAAGGACGCCCATCAGATAAAATCGGAATGGCGATTTTCAACACCCCCGAAGCACGAGGATGTTGAAAAACTCTGGGGTTGGAAACTACTCCGCAGGCTAGGGATAGAAAAAAGGGTTTTTCTCGTGCGGGGGCGAAGCCCCGCACGAGAAAACACTTCAAAAATGCTTTTTAACCTGCCCTCGCCGGAGGGAACCATTTGAGCAAGAACAGAGTGGCACTTTTTCAACACCCCCGAAGCACAAGTTTTGCTGCCCAACACTCAAGTGTCAGGTGGCTAGTGCTACCGTTAGATACCCTGTGGTGCATAAGGAGGCTTTATGCGTTCCATACGTATTGCCCTGGCCCAGATAAACGTTACCGTCGGCGATATAGAAGGCAATAAGAATAAGATCCTGCATTATATCGAAGAAGCCAGGAAACTCGGCGTTGAGCTGGTGGCCTTCCCCGAAATGGCCGTAACCGGTTACCCCCCTGAGGACCTGCTCCTCAAGCCCGATTTCATCGAAGCCAACCTCAGGGCCCTGGAGGACATCATCCCCGCCACCAGGGGCATCACGGCGGTGGTGGGGTTCGTCCACCGGGATGAGGACATCTACAACGCCGCTGCCGTCATCCACGATGGCAAGCTGGCCGCCGTGTACCGCAAGATGTACCTGCCCAACTACGGGGTTTTCGATGAGGACCGGTACTTCCAGGCCGGGCAGGAGTATATCGTCTTCGAACTGGACGGCACCGGCGTGGGGGTCAACATCTGCGAGGACATCTGGCACCCCGGCGGCCCCGCTGAAGTCCAGGCCCTGGCCGGAGGGGCCGAGGTCATCGTGAACATCTCTGCCTCGCCTTACCACGCCCGCAAAGTCGAATTCAGGGAGCGGATGCTCGCCACCCGTGCCGCCGATAGCGTCTCCATCGTGGCCTTCTGCAACCTGGTGGGGGGACAGGACGAGCTGGTCTTCGATGGCGGAAGCGTGATCTTCGACCCCAGGGGGGAACTCATCGCCCGGGGGCGTCAGTTTGAGGAGGACCTGGTGGTGGCCGACCTGGACGTGGAAGGCGTTTTCCGCCGCCGCCTCCACGACCCCCGCCGCCGCAAGGAAAAGCTATTGTCCAGGTGGGAGGTGGAGGTCATCAAACTCGCCCCGGTTGGCCCGAAGGAAAAGCCGCCTATCTCCGAGCACAAGGTGCCCAGGCTGGAGCCCTTAGCGGAAATTTACAAGGCTCTGGTCACGGGCACAAGGGATTACGTCCACAAAAACGGCTTTCGCAAGGTGGTCATCGGCCTTTCGGGCGGGATTGATTCCTCGCTGACGGCGACCATCGCTGTGGATGCCTTGGGAGCGGAAAATGTCACAGGCGTGTATATGCCCTCCCGGTATTCCTCAGAAGAAAGCCGGATTGACGCCGAGGAACTGGCCCGCAACCTGGGCATCGCCTTCCACATCATCCCCATTGATGAAACCTTCCAGGCCTACCTGGATATGCTCTCGGAGGTGTTCAAGGGCCTGCCCCACGACGTGACCGAGGAGAACATCCAGGCCCGCATCCGGGGCAACATCCTGATGGCGCTTTCCAACAAATTCGGCTGGCTTGTGCTCACCACCGGCAACAAGAGCGAGATTGGGGTAGGCTACTGCACCCTCTACGGCGACACCGCCGGGGGCTTCGCCGTCATCAAGGACATCCCCAAGACCCTGGTGTACAAGCTGGCCCGCTACCGCAACTCCATCAGCCCGGTCATCCCTGAGCGGGTGTTCACCAAGCCGCCCTCGGCGGAACTCCGGCCCAACCAGAAGGACACCGATTCCCTGCCGCCTTACGAAATCCTCGACCCCATCTTGCACGCTTACGTGGAGGAAGACCGCAGCATAGAGGAAATTGTGGCGATGGGGTTCGATAGGG
>DRAO01000384.1 GCA_011041825.1 Chloroflexota bacterium | reverse complement strand
TGGCAGTGCTGGGAGATAGCGCAGCCCTGCTGGAGAGAGCAGGGGCGTTTAACCGGGTGCTTGGGCCAGGCTACTACCTATTAGAGCGTTTCGAAGTTGTAAGGGGAGCGGTAGACCTGCGCCCCTATATAAAAAAAGTGCTGGCCAAGGCCATCACCAAAGACGGCATACCCGTGCAATCGGAGATAGAGGTCGAATTCCAATCCTGGCAGGTGAAGAAAGTGCCCCGAGAGGGAGAGCCCGAAGTCGAAGGGGGAATAATCCCCTCCAGGATTCCTTTCTCCAGCACCTTAAACCGCCTCGTAAACAGGCTCAGGAGAAGGAGGAGACCCAGGGAGCGTTTCCGAGGTTATTTCACCTTCTCCTGGTGGGCTGTGAGGAACGCTATCTATAATGCGCCCGTAATGGATGGCGAGGTCATCCCGATTGAAGAATTGGTCGCTGCTGATGTAACCTATCAATTCCAGCGCCTTATAAGCCGCTATGATTTCAATGAACTCATCGAGCCAGAGCTGGGCGTGGAATTAAGGACTTTGCCTTCCTACATAAGGCCTCGCCGAGAGCTAGAACTTCGGTTGATAAGTGCTTTACGTGCTCCCCTACGCCGCTGGGGTTGTCAGATAAACCGCCTGCAAATAGGTCCGATTAACCCCGATGAGCAATACGAGGAAGCCCGGGAGATAATAAGCAAACGTCTGGAAAGGTGGCAGGCTTCAGAGTTGCCATCGCTGAAGGTTATCCAAGCCCAGGGAGAGGCAGGCGCCTTCCGGGTGCGGGCCCTTGCCAGGGCTCAGATGGAAGTCCAGCTTTTAGAGCAGATAGCCGAAGGGCTGGAAAAAGCCAGGGAGGTAACCAGGGTCGCCGAGGGTTCAGAGGAAGTGCGGGATTTCCTTTACACCACTGTAGCCCTCACTTTCCTGGAAAGCTTGGAAACCCTGTTCGCCCAATCTCAAGAGATGGGCTTTTTCTTGATACCCCACTGGGTTATAAGCTGCCTCAACTCCCTTAAGAAGATTCTAAGAGTGTAAGGAGGGGCTAAGATGCAGAGCTGGAGTCCTCTCGATTGGCTCCGATTTGAAGAAGTGATGGACACATCCTGCTCCAGCGAGATGAATCTGGCATTGGAGCTTTATTACAGGAAAGAATTCGACAGGGCTGAAAAGAAGTTGACAGAAATCCTTGAAGAACTGGAAAAAACTAATCCCTCTAATTACGAAGCAAAGGGATGTGTGCGTTTTTGCCTGGGGGAGGTTAACCGCAACCGCCTTCCACCGGATTTTTTTGAAGCGGCAAGATTATTCAGGGAAGCTGCGGATGATTTCCGAAATGCATTGGATTTATACAGGCAAGGCATAAGCCTGAGGATGGAAGGCTTTATGCTTTCCCTCATAGGCTGCTATGACAAAGCGGTTATATGTTACAAAGAGGTCTGCTATCTATTTCACGAACTGTGGAGGATGTATAAGGATATGCGAAACACATCCTTGGCACACAAGTTTGAAATTTGGTGGCAGGAGTTATCGCTTCTCACGGATGTAATGCAACGGATACCGAGTATTCCGGTGACGATTGTCCCCCCACCAACCGCTTTCAGGCCAGCTCCCGTCGCTCCAGCTCCTGCTTTAACCGCTGATTCTATGGAGTTACATTTTCTCCCCTTACTGACATCCATAGCCGCTGGAGAAGGTTACATCCTTAACGCCCCTCCCCAGCCTGAAGATTACCTTGTAAACGATGAAGTAATCCTCGAAAATAAGAGGTTGACCGTCTCCAGCCTTATCCCCGGCACACATCAGGTTAAAATTACAAGAGGGTTCGAGTACTTCATCGCCCGGGTAAAGGGGAACAGTATGAACAGAGCATCTCCCACTCCCATAAATGATGGCGATTACGTGATTATAAAAGTGGCACACTTCAGGGAAGGTGCAGAAGGTGAGATCAGGGACCCAACCCAGTTAGGCATAGCGGATGGAGACATTGTTGCGGTTAAACTGAGTGAATCCCCAGATGAATATGGTATACTTAAGCGGTTCGAGAAGCGGCTTGATAGCGAGTTTGGGGTCCTTGTCTCAGAAAGTACAGATTCATATCCGGAGATAGAATTTGACCCTTCAACTATGGTAATCATTGGTAAAGCTATAGCGGTGCTTAAGGAAAAAGCTCCAGAACCTGAGGCTTAGGCCTCTTATGGCGATAAGCAAAATAAGGGCGGCCTGGTGGATTGATATGCTAGAGATAGACCTGCTTGAATTATTGGAAAAATTTGTGACTGCCAAACCGGAGTTCATTGCGAAGCGCTGTTTGCTTCCACGAGCCCCGGGAAGCAATTGCGAACTTTGCTTCACTAACTGCCCGGTGGATGCTATCATCAGGAGCTACATTCTATCCATAGATGAAGACAAATGCATAGGATGTGGCGTTTGCTGGCAAGTGTGTCCCACCGAAGCCTGGACCTTCCCCTACGACCCTGAGAAAACCCTGTCTCAGACCATTTCCTCGCTTAAAGTTTCTTCCATAGAGCTGATATGTCCCCGTCGGGAAGAACAAGAAGGGCTTCTCTCCCCGGCAACGGTGGTGGTTAACGTGAAAAAATGCCTGGCCGCTCTTTCACTACCCCTCTTGCTTGAAGCGGTAGCAGCAGGGGCTCAGAAAGTATGGCTCAATGATGAAGCCTGTGAGGATTGTCCTCTGGGTTCCCTCCACAAACTTATCGAAGCTCAAGCCCGCAAAGCCAATGTAATCTTACAGGCTTTCGGCAGGGATAACGCCTTCTTCCTGCGTTTATCCGTTTCCAAGGAAGAAGAGCCTGAGCTTCACGAGGTTCCCATCTACCCAGGAGATAAGCCTTTCTTCACCCGCAGGGATGCTTTCTCCTTCCTGCGCAAAGAGGCCTATGAAATGGCCGAGGAAGCATTGAGGAAGGGACTCCAAAGCCTGTTTGGGCCTATGGCCGGTGATGCACCTGTAAAACACCTCCCTCAACAACACCGACGGCTGATACGAACCCTCCTTCGTCTTGGAGAACCTGCGGATTTGGAGGTACCCGCAGCAGATGTCCCCTTTGGCCTGGTGGAGATAAGCGATGATTGCACAGCTTGTGGGGCTTGCGCCAGGGCGTGCCCTACTGGGGCGCTCATCTTTGAGAGCGATGGCAAAGCCTTTCGGCTGGACTTTGTGCCTCTGGCTTGTATAGGCTGTGGAATATGCTCCCTGATGTGCCCGACAGAAGCCTTAAGATTAAGGGAAACCTTCTCATTCGCTGATTTGTTTAAATCTGTAAGGATCACGGTGCAACAGGGCATCCTCTCCACCTGTGAAAAATGTGGTACCCGCTTCAAAAGCGCTGGAAGTGAAACCTTGTGCCGTTTATGTCGGCAATCCAGAGAACCGGGGAGAAACCTGGCCGGGTAAAAAGAAAAGGCCCCCAGGTTGGCAACCTGAGGGAAGTTTAACGCTTTATTCGTGGCCGTAGGTCCTTCGTAGCCGCTCATCCACATTGCGCAATCCATATCCTCCACACCCTTTCACTTTCCCTCCTATGCCCGGCCCGTGGTCAGCGATGGTGATCACTGCCTCATCGCCCTGAGGCCGAGCGCAAATGGCCAAATCCACGCTGCCGTCGAGTCCCTGCCCATGACGAAGGGCATTCTCCACCAGAGGCTGCAGGTGGAAGGGCTCGTGGAGGTTCAGGGCGCTCACGTGCACGCTGGCGTCCACCACGAAAGCCCTCATCGCCGCACCTCGTCCATAATCTCCTGGGTGGAAAGCCCTTTGGGCCACTCCCTGTCAAGCTTATGGCCCCGGCAGCACGCTCAGCCCCATCTGCCTGAAGTGATCGTCGAAGGCGAACACCTCCCAGACGCCCAGCTTGCGGGCCAGGTGGAAGAGGGTCACGTCGAACCAACTCCAGTCCTTGTCGGCGTAACGGTGGAAGATCTCCCACACGGCTTCTTCGTCGTTTTCATCCAGGTGCACCACTTCGAAGCGGGGGCTTTGTCTGATAAATTCCCCCGCTTTCACCACCGCTCTTCCTCCAAACCTCTTCTTTGCCAGGGTCAGGAACTCCCCAAATATGGGGCTGCTCATTACGAAGAGTGCGTCGGGGTTAGCCTTCCAGAAGGCCGTCGCAGCAGAGTGACTGCGGTCATCCGCATCGTTCAAAGCATAAAGGGCTGACGTGTCAATGAGAAGCCTCTTCACCTTCCTCCTCCTTGCCGTAGTCTCCGTAGAGGTAATCGTCGTGCCTCACGCTCACATCGTAGGGTGGCCCTCCCCTGAACATCCCCACTATCTGCCAGGCTGGGTCCTCTTCCAGAGGCGGGAGCGTGGCAACGGCAGCAGTCCCCCTGAGCCTTTCTATGGCCTCTCTGACAATCTGCCCTATGCTCTTGCCCTCCGCCTGCGCCTTCTCCTTGAGCCAGGCATACTGCTCCTTCGGAATCATTATCTGCAGCTTGTGCATAGCCATAGCTCCACCTCCTGTATTTCCATCTCCAGT
>DRAO01000415.1 GCA_011041825.1 Chloroflexota bacterium | reverse complement strand
GCCAATATGATGCGGGCCGGAATCGAATATATCTTGCACGAGCCTCGCATCGCCTACGCATCGTGGTTCTGCCTTCAAGATTTCCCCGGCAAGAACTACGGCCTCTACAGGTCCGAGGGGTTGGCTCCGGCCAACAGGAAGACCCGCCCTTACTGGGTTTACCGGGGCCTCCTGACCAAGATAACCATACCCGGTGTCCCGCCTGGAGTAGGCCGGGATAAAGATGGCACCCTCTATCACCCCATCGTGGAGTGCTACCTGCGCCATGGCGGCGAGGTGGCGATTGGCTTACCCTTTGATAACGGTGGTGGTACTGCCGTCCATCGCTGGGGCAACGGCTGGGTACAGGACTTCCGCACCGCTTCCGGGCGTCGTGAATCCATCATTATGCTCCGGGAAGGTGAGAAGATTGCCCACATCCTTTATGGCCCCATCCGGGATGAATACATCTTCCGCCAGGGAGGTCCCCTGGGCAAACTGGGGTATCCCGTTACCGACGTTTACACCGACGAATGGGGTTTACCGGGGTGCAAATTTGAGGGTGGCGAGATAACCTGCCGGGTGGTTACGAAGCTCAGGTAAAACTTCCTCGTGTGGCGGCTTTATCACACCGCCGCCACACGAAAAAGCGATTCCTAGCTGTAATTCCCCCTGAGGCACGAAGATGCGTGGTGATAAGTACATTATCGGCCTTACCGGCAACATTGCCACTGGCAAGAGCACTGTTGCCAGAATGCTTGAGCGTCTGGGGGCCAAGGTTATAGATGCCGACCGTTTGGTACACTGGCTCCTGGATAAGGATAAAGCCCTTAAAAACTCCATTGTGAGGGAATTCGGTTCTGATATACTGGACGAGAATGGCAGAATCGTTCGTAAGCGGCTGGCTGCTAAGGTGTTTGGGAAACCAGATGCCCTGCGGCGGCTGGAAGGCCTGGTGCATCCTCGGGTTATCGAGCTCACCAAATGGCTCATAAACAGAGCTGATGAGAAAGTCATAGTCGTCGAGGCGATAAAGCTCATCGAAGCGGGGATGCACGCTGATTGCGATGCCCTCTGGGTGGTAACCTGCTCCCGGGACGAACAACTCCGTCGCCTGGTCGAGAATCGGAAGATGAGCCCCCAGGAAGCTTTGATACGGATAAGGGCTCAACCTCCTCAGGAGCTCAAGATTGCCTTGGCTGATGTCGTCATCCACAACGAAAGCGACCTGGGGGCAACGTGGGAGCAAGTAAAGAAGGAGTGGGAGAAGGTCTGCCAGGCGCTGAAGGCTAAGAAAGTTCCGGAAGCCCCTGAGCCGGAGGAATACCCCGAGAGGGCAGAAGCTGAGATTGTGGCCCGCAAAGCCGTACGCCAGGATTTGGCGGCGCTGGCTCAGGTTATGAGCGAGGCATCTGGGAAGGAAATCCCCGAAGATGAGGCCCTTATGCGCCTCTTGGAGAAAGGTTACATCTTGGCCCTCAGTGGCGATAGGCCTGTGGGGGCTTTAGGCTGGCTGGCCGAGAACCTGGTAGCTTCGATAGAAGATGTCTTCATTTCGCCGGATTTTCCCGCCGCAAAGGTGCTCCCTGCTATGCTAGATGCAATGGAGGAGGAAGCCTGCACCCTCTTGTGCGAAGTGGCTATGGTTGCCCTTCGGCCCGATGACCCCTCAGGAGAAATCTACGAACGGAGCGGCTACCAACGTCAGGATGACCTTGATAACCTGTACAAAGCCTGGCGTGAGGCGGCTGCCCAGCTCCTGAAGGATGGGGGTCAGCTCTACCTGAAAAGGTTGCGGGAGGAAATCATCACCAAGCCAATATAGTGGAGGTGGCAATGGAAAAGCTTAAAGCTTTTTTCAACGAGCATCCTGTCCTATCGCAATGGATTGTCCTCGCCATTGGGATGGTTATCATCCTGATCTTCGCTGCCAGGGGTCAGGGGTTTAACCTGAAGCAATGGACGGCTCTCATTGTGGCCACCATCCTCCTGGCAGGGGCTTGCGTATGGATTATAAACTGGGAGTGATTTCCTGGGAGGGGTACAATGCCCACCCTATTACTCCGCAATGCCGATGTTCTGGTCACAATGGATGAGGGGGGCCGCCGCATCAGCGGAGGCGGTCTTTTCATCCGGGACAATGTCATCGAAGCTGTCGGCCCAACACGGGAGCTCCCCCCTGAGGCAGACCGGGTTATAGATGCCTCGGGGATGATAATACTGCCAGGGTTCGTGAACACCCACCATCACCTTTACCAGACCCTTACCCGGGCTTTGCCGCAGATTCAGAATGTCAAACTCTTCGATTGGCTGGTGAACTTATACCCCATTTGGGCCAGGCTTACCGGGGAAGCCGTTTACGTGAGCGCCCTGGTGGGGATGGCGGAGTTGCTCCTGTCGGGGTGCACCACTACCACCGACCACCTTTACATCTTCCCCAACGATGTCTCCCTGGATGATGAAATCCGGGCGGCGCAGGAAATTGGCATCCGTTTTCACCCCTGCCGGGGGAGTATGTCCCTGGGGCGCTCCCAAGGTGGCCTCCCCCCTGATGAGGTGGTCCAAACCGAGGAGGAAATCCTGGCCGATTGTCAGAGGGTGATAGAGAGATACCATAACCCTTCCCCTTATTCTATGTGCCGCATAGCGCTGGCTCCGTGTTCACCTTTCTCGGTTACACCCGAACTGATGAGGGAAGCGGCTCAAATGGCCCGTCAGTACGGTGTCCTGCTCCATACTCACCTGGCCGAGACCCTCGATGAAGAGGAATTTTGCAAGGAAAAATTCGGTGTGCGACCGGTGGAATATATGGCTGAGCTGGGCTGGCTGGGCGAAGATGTGTGGTTTGCCCACGTGATATACGTAAGCAAAGAAGAGATACGCCTTCTGGCTGAAAGCGGTTCTGGCGTGGCCCATTGTGCTACTTCCAATATGCTCCTGGGGTCGGGCATTGCGCCAGTAGTGGAGATGCTGGAGGCGGGCGTGAAGGTGGGCTTGGCCGTAGATGGCAGCACTTCTAACAATAGCTCCAATATGCTGGCGGAAATACGCCAAGCTCTGCTCCTTCATCGGGTTCATTACGGTCCCGATGCCCTGAGCTTTGAGAAAGAGCTGGAGATGGCAACTTTAGGGGGGGCAAAGGTGCTGGGACGGGATGACATAGGCTCGCTGGAGCCTGGCAAAGCCGCCGACTTCATCGGCTTTCGCTTGGAGAGGCTCGAATACGCCGGGGCTGCCGTCCACGACCCTGTGGCAGCGGTGTTGTCTTGCGCTCCGGTGAGGGTTGACTTGGCAGTGGTTAACGGAAAGGTGGTGGTGGAAGACGGGCAGATACTGACGGTGGATATGGAGGAGGTGGTAAGAAAACACAACCGGATTGCCGCTCAGATTACTTCCCCGGAAGTGGGTTAAGAAATTGGTAAAGGAGAAAGAGGCTTTTTCAACACCCTCTGTACATCAGAATTTGCCAAGGGGTGAGTTTTGGATATAATAATTAACTGGAGGGATCGCCTAGTGGCCGAGGGCGCGCGTCTCGAAAACGCGTAGGGGCTTAGTCCCCTCGTGGGTTCGAATCCCACTCCCTCCGCCTTCAAAAGTCGGTTGCTGGATAGCCCTTCGTTGAAGCATTAATTACACTTCGATGGCGGTGGAAAGCCGCCGTTTCTCTGTAAGCTGAGAAAGGGGGCGTTTTCCGACGGGGCTTCGCCCCGTTGGAAAACGCCCCGTTTTAATTGCCCCCGTTAGGGGAAATCCCTTAGCTTAAGAAGAGACAACGCTCTTCAACACGTTCGGCAGAGGAGATAAACGGGTGTTAGCTTTGGAGAGTTGATTCGGTCTGGACGAGGGAAGCGATGGAGATATTCTGAAGCTCGTTCCTGAGCGTTTCCTGCACTTTCATTAAGCAACATCGGATGGAACAGTGCGGCTCCCGATGACACCTCCCTGGTTCTACAGCACAATAGCTTAACCCCACGGGCCCATCCACTGCCTCCATAATATCCAGCAAAGAGATAGCCTCCGGCGAAACGGAGAGCTTAACCCCTCCTTTAGCTCCCCTCTTGGTCTCCAATATCTGAGCCGAAGCAAGTTCAGCTACTATCTTGCTCAGGAAAGGCAAAGGGATACCCTGGCGGCGGGCTAGTTCTTTGGTAGAGATAAGGGTGCCAGAGGGCATCTTGGAAAGTTCTAACACAATCCTAATCCCGTAATCAGCCTTCTTGGTAAGAAGCATACTCATTCCTCCCTACTTCTTTATTTTCACAGGCACCACACAAGGGGGTGGGAAATTGCCGGTTATATCCACCACCACAAGGCGTAACTTGTAATCGCCCGGCGGTAAGGGAGAAGGGTCCCATACACCTAAAACCCCTTTTATCACCGGCTGGTTGCCAGAGAGGATGAAGGACCAGTTTTCGGGATTTTCACCGATGCCAAATTCCAACTTGTAATATTGGAAATTCTGGATGTTAGCCGTACCTATCACCTGTACCGGCCCTTGGAGCACGGCATTAACGCCAGGGGAGGTTATGTTTACTCCTGGGTTCGGGCACACCGGAGG
>DRAO01000125.1 GCA_011041825.1 Chloroflexota bacterium | reverse complement strand
TCCCCTGCCCCCTCCCTTCTCCCGCTCGTCCTAACGGGCGGCGGAAGGCAGGAGGCACGGCGGTGCCGTGCCCCTACTTGACATTCTCAGGGATTTGTGCTATTCTTTAGGCTAGCATAAAGATAATTACCTAAAATTTTTATGTGGGCTTTAACAAAGTGGGGGACAAGGACCATTTGTTAAGCGAGAATATCCAGATGTATCTGGTGAGCATAGCCCGTTTGGAGCGAGAGGGGCAACCGGTAGCCCTCTCCCGCCTGGCTGACACTTTAGGCATCTCCCCTGTTTCAGCCAACCAGATGTGCCGCAAGTTGCAGGATCAGGGGCTGGTGGCTTACACCCCCTATAAAGGGGTTTCGCTCACCCCAGAAGGGGAGCAATTAGCTGCCCGCATCCTGCGCCGCCATCGGCTCTGGGAGGTCTTTTTGGTGGAGCATTTGCGGATGAGCTGGGAGGAAGCTCACGAGGCGGCCTGTCGCCTGGAGCATGCTACGCCGGACAGGGTTGTCGAACGGCTGGATGAATTCCTGGGCCATCCCCGGGTCAACCCCCAGGGTGAACCGATTCCCTCAAGTTCCGATGATTTCCCCCGGATTGTGCTCCGTCCTTTGGCAGAAATGGAAGCAGGCCAGAGTGGGCATTTCGTCCGGTGTACGGCGGATGAAACCACCTGTGCTTTCCTGGTTGGGCAGGGATTGCGCCCCGGCGCTCCATTTCAAGTGGTGGCTGTTGCGCCAGAGAGTTTACTGATAGAAGTGGACGGGCGACGGGTGGCATTGAGCCGTTCCCTGGCGGCTATGCTCCAGGTAGAACCAGACGGACGACAAGCTGGCGGAGGAGCACTCCCATCCCGGGAGCCTTCTAAGGACGAGGGTGGGGAACCCATCCGAATGCCCTTGGACCAGCTGGCTGTCGGGCAACAGGGCATCATCATCAGAATAGGGGGAGAGGCCCACCTGCGCCGACGGCTGCTGGATATGGGCATCGTCCCCGGCGAGACAGTGACCGTGGAGCGTGTAGCTCCTCTGGGAGACCCGGTGGAATTCACCGTTAAGGGGTATCACCTCTCCCTCCGTAAGAGCGAAGCTGCTCAGATACTGGTGGAGCTGGAGAGCAATTGATAAGTTAGCAGGTGAAGGTGCTTTCCGCACCTAAATTTTTTAGCTTTGATTATTGCAAATGCTTAGCAATGGCAGTAAAGGAGGGCAAAGATGAGGGAAACAAAGCCTTTGAGCGAGCTCAAACCCGGCCAGAGGGGCAAGGTGGTCAAAGTGGCTGGTAAGGGGGTTATGCATCGGCGCATCCTGGATATGGGGATTGTGCCGGGGGTGGAGATCAAGGTCGAGCGGGTTGCCCCCCTTGGGGACCCCGTTGATTTCAAAGTGCTCGGCTATCACCTTTCGCTCCGCAGGGAGGAAGCCGAGAACGTTTACATCGAAGTCCTGTAGACCTGCCAGCCCGCAACCTAAGAATACTTCCTTCTGGAGGGAACGATGCTTATGCCGCTCAGTATGGTTGCCCCAGGTCAGGAGGTGGAATTGGTCACCGTATACGGTGGATGGGGAATACGTTACCGCTTGGCTGAGATGGGGCTCAATCCAGGGGTGAGGATAAGGGTTATCCAATCTGATTTCCGGGGTGGCCCCATCCTCATTGCCGTGCGGGGTTCCCGTCTGGCCTTGGGGCGAGGAATGGCACACAAGGTTATGGTCAGGTCAATTACACCATAAAGGAGGGGAGTAAAATGGCCCGGAAACTGACCATCGCTCTGGCTGGAAATCCCAACTCCGGCAAGAGCACCGTATTTAACGCCCTCACAGGCGCTCGCCAGCACGTGGGCAACTGGCCCGGAAAGACTGTCGAGAAAAAAGAGGGCATCTGCAAATACAATGGCTATGAGATTCGAGTGGTGGACCTGCCCGGAACCTACAGCCTCACCGCTTACTCTGTGGAGGAAATCATCGCCCGTGACTTCATCGTGGAGGAGAAGCCGGATGTGGTGGTGGACATTGTGGATGCTTCCAACCTGGAGCGGAACCTCTACCTGGCCGTTCAGCTCCTGGAGCTGGGAGCCAACCTGGTCATCGCCCTCAATATGATGGATATGGCGGAGGCCCGTGATTACAAGATTGATGTCGAGGGCCTTTCGGAACTCCTGGGCGTCCCGGTCGTGCCCACGGTGGCGAACAAGGGCAAGGGGATAAAGGACTTGCTGGATGCCGTCATCAAGGCAGCGGGATCACAGTAAGTATCCTGCGAAAATTATCACTCATATTGGCATAGCTGCCAACAGAAGGACTGGGAGCTCAAAGCTCCCGGCTGAACAGAGAAAGGGCGCTGGAAGCGCCCTAAACAGCCCGCTTCCAGCGGGCTTTCATTGCTCAGGCCGGGGCTTTTAGCCCTGGCTCAGGCCCTGTTGGGTTCTCCAATATGAGCGAAGCGATTAGCCAGCCGTTGGTTTCCAGCCAACGGCTAACCATCCAGAACGAAAGGAGGGATTTCAAATGACGGTGGAAGCCTTTGCCAGGCGCATAAGGATTGTTGATTACGGACGAGAAATAGAAAAGGAGATTACCAAACTGGAGAAGCTCATCGCCGAGGTTGAACCTTTGGCAAAGCGCTATCCCACCCGCTGGCTGGCGGTGAAGCTCCTGGAGAACGATGAGGATGTGCGGAGGAAGGTGGATGCCATCCCCGGTGGCCTCAGGATACTCCGCCAGGCTGAGGCCAGCATCGCCCGCTTGCGAAATGTCTTCGGCGATGAGGCCGAAACCCTCATTGCCGACCGAAGGTACGGCTTCATAAGCGGGGTGGTGAAGCAGGTGCTGCAAAAGCCAACCATAGAGAGGCTTACCCTTTCCGATAAGATTGACAGGGTTGTCACCAACCGGGTGCTGGGAATCCCCATCTTCCTGCTCGCAATGTGGCTCGTCTTCCAGTTCACGGCCAACGTCTCTGCCCCCTATGCCGACTGGGTGGATAGCGTCATCAGCGGGCCTGTCTGCCGCTGGGGGGTGGCCTTCCTCAACCTCATCGGCCTGGGTGGGACCTGGGTTGAATCACTGTGGAGGGACGGCATTATCGCCGGAGTGGGTGGGGTGCTGGTTTTCGTGCCGGTGCTCCTATTCCTCTACTTCTTCCTCGCCCTCCTGGAGGATTCAGGTTATATGGCTCGGGCAGCCTTCGTGATGGACAGGTTTATGCACGCCTTGGGGCTGCACGGCAAGAGCTTTATGCCTATGCTCATCGGCTTCGGCTGCACCGTCCCGGCCATCTATGCCACCCGGACGATGCGGGAGGAAAAGGACAGGCTCCTTACGGCGCAGCTTCTTTCCCTGATGAGCTGTGGGGCGAGGCTTCCAGTTTACACCGTCTTCGGGGTTGCCTTCTTCGGTGAGCGTGCGGGTTGGTTTATCTTCGGCATCTATGTGTTCGGCATCGTGATGGCCATCCTGATGGGACAGATTTTCCGGCGCACCCTCTTTGCCGGGCCAACCCCGCCTTTCGTGATGGAGCTGCCCCCTTATCGGCTGCCCACCCTTAAAGGCATCCTCATCCATATGTGGGAGCGCAGTGCTTACTTCCTGCGCAAGGCAACCTTCGTCATCCTGACCGTGTCCATCCTGCTCTGGTTCCTGATGAATATTCCCTGGGGTATGGAAGACATCAAGGACAGCCTCTTCGGGCGGTTCAGTGCGGCCATCGCCCCTGTGCTTGCTCCTGCGGGCGTGGAGAATTGGGAGGCAGCCGGGGCATTGGTGACCGGGTTTATAGCCAAGGAGGTGGTGATTTCCACGATGGGGCAGATTTACGTCGGCGGGGGCGAAGAAGAGGAAGGCCCACCTCCGAGCTTCGCAGAGGATGTGAAGGAAATCGTGGTGGGCTTTGCCGAGGCCACCGTGGACACGGTGAAGACCGCCATCAGCCTCATCCCCGGGGTGAACCTGGTGGGTGAGGAAGAGGAGGAAGAGGAACCGGAATTGATTGCAGCCTTGCAGGAACGCTTCACCCCCCTGCAAGCAGTAGCCTTCTGCGTCTTCGTGCTGCTCTACATCCCCTGTATGGTGGCCATTGCCGCCTTCCGCAGCGAATTCGGCACCAAGTGGGCTCTCTTCAAGGCCGGGTATCTCACAGCCCTGGCCTGGGTGGTCTCCACGCTCATCTATCAGTTTGGGAAGCTCCTGGGGTTTGGATAGGCGCTTTTGAGGCGGAGCGGCATCATCGTCCCGGCCAGGAGAGGGCGTTGAAAAGGTGCCACGCTGTTCTTGCTCAAAGGGTTCCCTCCGGCGAGGGCAGGTTAAAAAGCATTTTGTTTGATGAGCGTCCTCCGTTCGAGGCAAGTTAAAAAAGGCTTTTGAGGGTATTTTCTTGCACGGCGGCTTCGCCGCCGTGCAAGAAAATACTACCCCTTTTTCCCCCAGCTCCCGGGGCAGGTTTAACCCCGGAGTTTTTCAACACCCTCGCCAGGAGCACCTTTTAATGGTATAATAATTATACCCATTATACCCTCAGAGCGTGTCTTAAAATTCGACATAAAGG
>DRAO01000176.1 GCA_011041825.1 Chloroflexota bacterium | reverse complement strand
TCATCGGGTATGACATGGCGCAGGAGCTCAGCCGATTCCATCTCACGGCTCTTGGGCTCCTCGCCTTTCACGAAGCCAACCCGCCCTTTAAGGCCAAGGCGTTCGGCCACTATCTTGTCCAGGCCTTCAAAAGCCCCGCCGCAGATGAAGAGGATGTCGGTGGTATCAATCTGAATGAATTCCTGGTAGGGGTGTTTGCGGCCACCCTGGGGAGGGACGTTGGAGATGGTGCCTTCGATGATCTTCAGGAGAGCCTGCTGGACACCTTCTCCCGAAACATCCCGGGTTATAGAGGGGTTGTCACCGGTCTTGCGGGCTATCTTGTCAATTTCATCTATGTAGATGATGCCCTTTTCGGCCCTGGCTATGTCGTAATTGGCAGCTTGGATGAGGCGGAGGAGGATGTTTTCCACGTCTTCGCCCACATATCCGGCTTCGGTCAGAGAGGTGGCATCGGCGATGGCAAAGGGCACGTCCAGGATTTTGGCCAGGGTTTGGGCCAGAAGTGTCTTGCCGCATCCCGTAGGGCCGATGAGGAGGATGTTTGATTTCTGGAGTTCTACGTCGTCCACGTATTCTTTATTGAGGATGCGCTTATAATGGTTGTATATTGCCACCGAGAGCACCTTCTTAGCCCTTTCCTGCCTTACCACATATTGGTCCAATTGTTCGTATATCTCACGGGGAGAGGGGACGTAAGAGGGGAAATTGAGTTCGCTCTCCTCCTCCCGCCGTTGTTCCAAAATCCTTTTGCAAACCTCAACGCATTCCTCGCATATAAAGACGTTATCAGGCCCGGCGATTAATCTCCCCACCATATTTTCGGGGCGTTTGCAAAAGGAGCAATAAGCTATCTTAGGGTAAGCGTTTGATGGCATCATCGCACTCACTCCGCCTTTTCGGCCTCCTCCTCTTTCTGGGGAATTTCAATTTTCTTGGTCTGCGGAGGCTCCAGGACTTCATCAACGATGCCGTATTCTACGGCTCCCTTGGCATCCATATAATAGTCTCGGTCGAAATCCTGGATTATCTTCTCCAAGGGCTGGCCAGTATGACGGGCTAAGAGCTCTTGGATAAGCCTTTGAATCCGCAGGAGTTCCTTGGCTTGGATTTCAACGTCAGGGGCATAGCCTTGGATGCCCCCTCCCGCCGGATGCATATGAATGGTAGCATGGGGGAGGGCGAAGCGCTTGCCTTTGGTGCCGGCAGCCAACAGGACCGTCCCCATACTGGCCGTCCAGCCTACTGCTATGGTGGAAACAGGGGCTTTTATGAGCTGCATAGCATCGTAAATCGCCAGACCAGGGTAGATGGCCCCTCCTGGGCAATTTATGTAGAGGTAAATGTCGCTCTCCGGGTCTTCCCGGTCAAGGTAGAGCAACTGAGCCACCACCAGGTTGGCTACCTGGTCGGTGATGGGGGAACCCAAGAAGATAATCCGCTCCTTGAGAAGGAGAGAGTAAATATCATAGGCTCTCTCCCCTCTGCCGGTGCTTTCAATCACCATAGGTATCAGAGCCTTCGGATACATCACTCTTCCCCTCCTGCCCTCTGTTTTTCCTCAGCTTCATCGCCTTCGTTTTCGGGGGTGGAAGTTTCCGCCTCTTTGTCCTCCAGTTCACCTTTAGCTATGCTCCTCAAGCGGTCAAAAGCCTTGCTTATAAGCAGGGCTTCTCGGATTCGCTTTTTCAATTCTTCGGGAGAGAGGCCCTCTTTTTCCTCCTCTCTGAGTTTCTTGATCGCTTGCTCAACTTCTTCGGGGGAGGCCTCTATACCCTCTTGCCTGATGAACTCCCTCAAGACCAGGGCCAATTTGAGTTCGTCCTTCACATTGGCTTCGAGCTCTTTCCTGAATTCATCGTAGGTTATATCCTTCAATTCCAGATAGCGTTCTAGCGAGAGGCCTCTCCTCTTCAGGTTCTTTTCTATCCTTTCCAGTTCTTCCTCAACCCTTTCTTTCAGCAATATAGGGGGGAATTTAATCGTGGCCCCAGCTATGAGGGCATCTAATGCTTTCTTGAGGAAACGCTCGTTGGCTTTCTCTTCCAATTCGGCACGTAGCCTCTCCCTTATGGCTTGCTTGAGTTCATCCAGGCTCTCATAATCCCCAACGCTCTGGGCCAGTTCGTCATCTATTGATGGCAATTCAAGCTCCTTTACCTCGTGCACAACTACCGAGACATCCACCTTGGAGGAAGGGTCGTTCGGCGGGCCTTGAAGGGTGAACTCCTTCTTCTCCCCGGCTGAGAGGCCAACCAATTCATCGTGGAGGCCGGGGATAAGCTCCAAGTCCCTGTCCAAATACAGGTTCTTGCCCTTCTGGTGGAACTTCTTGCCTTTCAGGTTTAATTGCAAATCCACAACCAGCAGGTCATCATACTGGGCAGGCCGCTCTACGGATTTCCACACCCCTTGTTCCATCTGGATTTTCCTGAGGATTGCTTCTACCTCTCCATCGAGTTCGTCTTCCCCTATTTCTTCTGGTTCAATCCTTATGCTGCGGTAATCACCCAAATCCACCAAAGGTTGAAGGGGAATTTTATACACAAGCATTGGGGGGTCTTCTTGCACCTTCTCAATGGAAGCTGGGCCGAGGGGATGTATATCGAGGTCCTGAACGATTTCCCGGAGGATTTGCCTGCTTAATTCATCAGCGGCTTCTTCGAAGATAAGCTTCTTCCCTACATAGCGGACGACGGCGCTGTAGGGTGCTTTTCCCTTGCGGAAGCCAGGGATGACCATCTTCCTGGAAATCCGCTTAGCTGCCTTTTGCATCGCCTTTTCAAGCCGCTCCTTATCCAGCTCTACCTTGATGAGGAGTTCTCTGGTGTCCAGTTCTTCAGTGGTTACTTTCACCGGTCTTTCCCTCCTGGGTTTTTGCTCGGCATCCGGTTGGGTGAAAGGCGAAGCCGTTGCCCAGAAAAACACCCTCCCTTTTGGGACGGAGCCCTACTTTACTATGTGACTGCTTTAAAGGGAGGTTAAAGACATTATAACATATCGAGACCAAAATTAAAAGCGCCTGAGAAAAGGCGCTCTTTCAAGATGGTGGGGAAGGAGGGACTCGAACCCTCACGGGCAAAGCCCACGTGATCCTAAGTCACGCTCGTCTGCCAATTCCGACACTTCCCCTTGCACATTTATTATTATACACGCTTATGGCAAAATGGCAAGGTGCGAGGGTGTTGAAAAACTCGGAGTTTTTCAACACCCTCCAAGGTGCGAGGGTGCTGATTTTATCACAAGGGATTATTGGGCAAGTTCACCTACAATGACCAGGCGGTGGGTGTCAATCATATAGGGATAGCAGGTGATGAGGGTCACGATGGGCTTGCCTGTGGGGGCCATAATGCTGATGTCCGTAGGGTCTACAATGCGTTTAGCTTTCACCACGTATTTATAAGGTACGTCTCCAGAATACACTATGATTTCGTCGCCCAGGTCCAGCTTCTCCAGGTCTCGGAAGACCTCTCCAAAGATGTCATTGTGTCCTGAGAGGACCATATTGCCCTTTTCTCCTGGATTAGCAGAGCCTATGTGATGACCCACCCCCCGCTTTAATTCTTCCCAGCCATCTCCTTCCACCACAGGCGCATCTACGCCAATAGCCGGGATCACGATTCGGGTTGGGGCTCCCGGTGCTGGCGTTGGGATAGGGATGGGGGGCATCGGCCTTATCAAATCCCGATAGGAGGCGGGGACATCGCCAGAGGGAGGGGCAGGCCTCCCCGGGAGGATGGTGACATCAATCACCGGTGTTGGGGTAGGTGTGGACATCTCTAAAGCCTGGGCAGCTTCCCTGTTGAGGAAGCGAAGGTTGGCGAAGGAGAGGATTAGCACCACTATTAGCGCTAGCAGAGCCCCTATCTCCAACGTGAGAAGTACACCTTCCCGGATGCGTGCCCAATCACGCTTCCGCTTAGCTTTGGAGGGAGGCTTAGCTCCAAAGGGCTCTAACTTCACGGGGCTAAAAGGCCCTTTTAAGGCCTCTTCCTCGCCTGTGAGGGAGTGATGTTCGGGCTGTTGTATCACCCTCCCCTCTGCGGCAAGGCGACGCCATTGCTTCGCCCGGGCCTCACGCTTCTTCAGCATCAATATGCGTTCCAGTTCTTCTATGGATAGTTCATCTACCGTGCGCTTATCCATAGGGTGCTCCCGCAGGGTAAAAATCCTTCGTTTCTTCTCCTTCTGTGCAATCTTGCAAACAATGGCCCGCATCTCATTATAACATCTTAAAGCAAAAGAGGCAACGTAAGAGAAGCACAGGGTGTTGAAAAACTCCGGGGTTAAACCTGCCCCGGGAGCTGGGAGAAAAAGGGGTAGTATTTTCTTGCACGGCGGCTTCGCCGCCGTGCAAGAAAATACCCTCAAAAGCCTTTTTTAACTTGCCTCGAACGGAGGACGCTCATCAAACAAAATGAGAATGGCACTTTTTCAACACCCTCCAAGATTTGAGGGTGTTGAAAAACTCGGGGGTTGGAAACTACTCCGCAGGCTAGGGATAGAAAAAAGGGGTGTTTTCTCGTGCGGGGCTTCGCCCTCGCACG
>DRAO01000193.1 GCA_011041825.1 Chloroflexota bacterium | reverse complement strand
TTACCCTCCTGGGGGCGGATAGATGGCCGCAAGAAGTCCACCAAGGGAAAGTTCTCCCTATAACCTTCTACTGGCTCCCCCGTAAATCAAATCTCCCTGACCTCCGTCTGCGCCTTGCCCTGGTGGATAAGAGGGGGCAGGTTCAGAGCACCGGTGAGAAGCTGCTGAAATCTTCCTGCTGGAGAGAAGGGGTGCCCATCCAGAGCACGGCTTCTCTACCCATCCCGGGCAGGCTTCGACCGGGAGTGTATTCCCTCGAGGGAATCTTGCTACAGGAAGATGGGAGCCCTTGGCCCGAGGGAGCAAAACCTTGGGAATTGGGGACCATTCGGATACGGCTTATCCCCCGTTCTTTCCACAGACCAAGGCCATCTCATCCGATGAACGTTGTCATCCAAGGAGTGGCCAAACTCATAGGCTATGAACTGGAGTCTGAAGCACGGGTGAAACCTGGGGACACCCTGCATTTAACCCTTTACTGGCAGGCCATTGGGGAACCCGATACCCCTTATACCGTATTTACCCATCTGGTAGGCCCCGATGGGAAGATATGGGGTCAAAAGGATAACCCTCCCGTCCGGGGTTCCAGGCCTACCACTACCTGGGTGAAAGGGGAATACATCGCTGATGAATACCTCATCCCCGTGAGCCCCGATGCTCCAGCCGGGGAATATACGCTTTACGTGGGTATGTACGAGCCTGTAAGCGGGCAGCGCCTTCCCGCATTTGATTCCCAGGGCAATCGCTATCCCAATGATGCCATCTCGGTTGCAAGCATCCGCATAGATTAGCCAGGGCTGTTAAAAACTTCGCTCATATTGGAAAACCCAACAGGGCCAGAGCCAGGCTTGAAGAGTGAAAGCCCGCCCAGGGTGGGCTGCTTAGGGCACTTTCAGCGCCCTTTCTCTGCTCAGCCGGGAGCTTTGAGCTCCCGGCCCTCTTGCTCCACCAGCTGGATTACAGCATACCCCTTACCGCTCCCCAGACAGCGCTGATAACTTCCACTACCCTGCTATCTCCGAAAGCGGTTACGGGTACGCCCTTCACCATTGCTTCCGTCACCACAGGGTCAAAGGGGACCTTGCCAAGTACAGGGACGTTATGATTCTTGCAGAACTCCTCTATGGCCTGGGTGCCTTTGATGCTGAGGTCATACTTGTTGACTATCACAGCCCCCCGTACACGAAAATGCTCAACCGTTTGTATTATCCTCTCCAGGTCGTGGGTGCCAGCTACGGTTGGCTCCGCTACCATAAGGGCTATGTCCACCCCTCCTACAGCAGAGATTACAGGGCACCCGATACCCGGTGGACCATCTATGATGATTAACTCTCGCCCTTCATCGAGGGCTAGCTGCCGGGCTTTCTGACGGACCACCGTGACCAGCTTGCCGGAATTTTCCTGGGCAGGGTGCAGACGGGCGTGGACAAGGGGGCCATACGGCGTCTCCGAGACAAACCACTCCCCAGCTTCCCGGTCCTGCATCTGGATAGCTCCCTCAGGACACTGGTAATAACAGGCAGCGCAACCTTCACAAGAGATGGGACTCACGGAGTAATAACATCGGTCGGGTTCCTCAGGTTTGACAACAGCATCAAAGCGGCAAATGGTTTCGCAAATCCCACACGCCGCACATTTATCCGGGTCAATGATGGCCACCTTGCCTCCAATGAAAGAGTGCCGTTCTGTTATCCTGGCTGAAAGCACCAGCTCCAGATTGGCTGCATCTACGTCAGCATCAACCAATACCACCGGGAATTCCCGGGAAGCTAGATGGGCAAAAGCTGCCGCCAGGCTGGTCTTGCCAGTGCCCCCTTTACCACTGAGTATTACTATCTGCTTCATCCTATCTCCTTTCTCCTGAAATTTCCGCTCTTGCCTGCAAAATAGAAGCTATCTGTGAGAAGAGGGTCTTGAACCGCTCCCTGTACTCAGGAAAAGCCTCAACCAAGGTCTTACCCGTAGCATAAGCCTCGGCAATTTCCCTCTGGAAAGGTATGCGCATCAGAACCGGAATGGCGTTCTCCTGGCAGAAGCGTTCAACGCCCTCGTCGCCGATGCCATCCCGATTTATCACCACCCCGATTGGCAAGCTTAATTCCCGTGCCACCTGTACAGCCAATTCCAAATCATGGAGGCCAAAGGGAGTAGGTTCAGTAACCAGGAGGGCAAAGTCCGTCCCTTCCAATGTTTCCACCACCGGACAGGAAGTGCCGGGAGGGGCATCGAGGATGGCCACCCCCGTGAAATCTCCCTTTAAGAAGCGCTTCTTCAAATGCCTGATAATGGGAGAGGCCATAGGCTCACCGACATTGAGTATCCCGTGAGCGAAGGCTATCTCCCCGCTTCGCCCCCATTCGATAACCCCAATAGGGTGTGGCCTCTCGGCTATGGCTTCCACCGGGCAGTTCAGGGCGCAACTTCCGCATCCGTGGCAAATCTCCCTGAAAACCAGCACTTTTTTACCCACTACCGCAATGGCATGATATTGGCAGACTTCAGCACAGCGGCCACAATAGGTACATTTACCTTCATTCACCACCGGTATAGGTACGGAGACCTCTTCACGGGACTCCAGGACTGGCCTCAGAAAAAGGTGGCCGTTGGGCTCCTCTACATCACAGTCCAAGAAGAGCACGTTCGTCTTCTCCTCTTTAGCCAGGGTGTGAGCCAGGCTGGTGGCTATTGTGGTCTTGCCGGTTCCCCCCTTGCCGCTTGCTATCGCTATCTTCATTTCGTTCCTCCAGGGAAAGTCCCTCTTTTTATGCGACCACCGCCGCCCAAGTAGCTCCACGCTTAATCGTGGTCACATAAGAAAGCAGGATTTTGGCCCCCCACCGTGGGGCAACATTGCCAACCAGGGTTAAATGGAGTGCTACCTGCCGCCTAGGATATAGCGTTAATATGCATTTGACAGCAGATGAATATTACCCACCCTCACATTGGTTAACCCTGCCGCACGGGCGGCCTCCTCACATTCCCTGGCGTGACGGGCGGAGGTACAGGGCAGATCCCAGAGGTAAAACTGCGGGTAAAAGGCCAGCAATGCATATGGGATGTCAGGGTTCAGCGAGGCCACGTAAGAGGCGATGCGCTCTACCTCCTGGACATCCACGTAACCAGGGACGAGGAGGGTGCTCACCACCACCAGCGGGGGATCAGGTCGCTCGGGGATGCGACGGGCGGCACGGGCCAGGTTCTCCAGCGCCCGCTTGTTGCTTACCCCGGTCAGGGCGATGTGGAGATTCTCATCAAAGGCTTTTATATCGAACTTAATGCATCCCCCTGAGCGCAAGGAAAGTTCTACCGCCTGGTCCAAAAGCTTTGGCTGCATAGAACCGTTGGTCTCCCAGCAAATGCGTACACCTTTCTCGGCCAGCAGGCGGGAGGCAGCCAGGGCATGAGGCATTTGTGAAGCTGGATCTCCACCGAAGTAGCACACGCAGAAAGTGCGAGGATTGGCCACCTCAGCCAGCTTCTGAGCCGAAATCCCCTTCTCTTTCTGAGGCGACATCTGTCGGTAGTGCCAGTTCTGGCAGAAGAGGCAATTGTAGGTGCAGCTTCCATAAAACACGGCCAGGTTGTGGTAGCCATAGCGGGTATGGCCAGGACATACCCAATCGGCCACGCAATTGGTGGGCAATGGGTCCCGGTACCAGTGCAAGATGCCCCTGGAAGCTGTCCCGGCCAGGTGAACCAGGCGACCCCCTTGGTTCTCCCTAAGCCCGCAAAAGCCTCGTCCTCCTTCTGGGATGGAGCACTCGTTCGTGCACAAAGTACACTGAACACCGTCCGGGGCTTTTGGTGGGGCCTCGGGCAGGCCGAACTCCCGGCGTGTTTCAGCGTGGGCCTGCATTATCACCGGTAGCGTCTCATCGGGGTAGCTGCGTATGCAATCAGCGCAGAAGCCGATGGCTGAAGCGATCAACGGAGAGCGCTTACCGCACAGCTTACACTGATTCACCCCCATTCAATGCTCCTTCGGCGGGATATGCCTGCGCCCTTCGCTGAGGCTGCGGAGTTCTTTGCGCTCTGCTCACGAGCATTATATCCTGCCATTTGAAGTGCGTCAAGTGGAGAGAAGTGGTTTCAGGGCCTTCCGGTTTTCTAGCAGCTTCTGTCTTGTCGCCCCCTTTTTACTTCCGCCTGCTCCAATACCATACCTACCTTTTGCCCCAGGGCTGAAAGAACCATCAGGGCCGCTTCCCCTTCCCGCTTGCTGCCTCGCAATACCTTCCTCACATATTTCTATGTCTCCCATATCGGGTTCCCAATGCCACTTTCAACAAGTTAACCTTAATTTGCGGTAGCTCCCGTTCCAGGGCTTTCACAAGTTCTTTCATCCTGGCCCGTTTGGTGGCCTTTTTAAGGGGGCAATCGTCAACAGCCAGCATCAATTTTGCTGCTCTGGCAAATCGGAGGATTTCGCTTTCTTCCACATAAATCAGCGGACGGATTACAGTTATCACCCCACCAAAAAATTCCAGCTTCGGCTTCATCCCTTCCACCCGCCCGTGATAGAAAAGGTTGAGCAATAATGTGGCGGCAGCGTCA
>DRAO01000392.1 GCA_011041825.1 Chloroflexota bacterium | reverse complement strand
TCAGGAGGAGGCGGCGGGGTGAGGAGGGGCTTCCGTCCTTCCACCTGCACATATCCAAGGCTCACGTGGTCAGCTTTGCGCCACAACCCTTGCCGCATCGGAAGGCGTGTCCTGTCCGAGGCCTTCAGCAGGCCCACTATCAATTTGTAGCGTCCTGTGGGCACGTTTCCGGGCACGAAGAGCCGGTGCCTGTCAAGCACCCATTCCCTTGCTTCCCACCGACTGGTGGGGTACCTGTTCTCGACGGGCATAACTTCCCTGGCGGCCACCAGCTTCCCCTGCTCATCTAAAAGCTGCACGAAGACGATGAGCTCGGGCAGGGGAGCTGTGCGGGCGTGCCACAGGAATTCCAGCCTCAGGGGCGACCCTGCTTTGACGTGCCTGGAGGAGACTGCGGCTCCTTTCAACTCCACCAACCCAGCAAAATCGGCATTGAGAGGGAGGGGCAGCGAAGGAGGGTGAACTTCGCCGGAGGGCCTGAGCACCCGCAGTTTCCCCAGCCGCACCCGCACACCCTTAACCCCCCAGGTCTCATCCGTGACCGGCAGAGGGAGGGCCGTCCGGGGGGAGTACACCGTTAGCTCCAGGGAATAATCCCCCGGCGGGGTGCCCACCGGTATGCGGAGACGCATCGGATGGTAGAGCACAACCCCCGGCGGCCATTGGGAGGCGGGATAAGCGGAACCCAGCGGTTGCTCATCCGCCTGTGCCCAGGCAGAGCCCGCATCCCCGAAGAGCCCCAGGCTTACCTTGTAATCCTCATCCAGCTGTTTCAAAGCTCGCCAGTAGAGCGCTACGTCCACCGTCCCTCCGGCCTCCACCTGGGTTGGGAAGTCATCAAAGCCCGCCAGTTCTATCCGGTCGCCTATGGGGACACCGACTTCTACGGAGGGAGTGTAGCTCCTTTTGGTGAGGTACCCCTGCACCCGCAGGTTGCTCTCTCCCGCAAACAACCGGTCCTCGAACTTCAGGCCGTGTTCATCCAGCCAGCGGCGGATGAAGCCCTCGGGGTCCACCACCGTATCATAGCAGCGGTAGACCCACACCCTTGGGTGGTGGGCGAAGACCCTTTCCAGGGCCGATGCCGTTTCCTCTTCCGTAGTGGGGTAGAAATCCGAACGGGGGTTCCCCCATCCCAGGGAAGGGGCTCCTCCTATGGAGCCGGTCTGGAGGAAGACGGGGCCTTCGGCTTCCATCGGCTCGTAGTTCACCAGCCGCCCACGCCAACCTATTGGCCCCCGATAATAATAGAGGATGGTGGGGTAGACATATCCTGCGTTGATGAGGACGGCATCGCCAGGGCGGAGCCTTTGCTCCAGAAAAGCCACCGCCCCCCGGTGGTCATCCGAGGCGTAGTGGGGGTCGAAGTGAAAGCGGTAGACTGACCAGCCGCTCACGGCCAGCAGGATGGCCAGAACCACGTAGGAGAGGTTGAAGTGGAGCGCTTTCGCACGCTGGCTAAAAAGCTCCATCTTGCCGAGGGAGCAGAGGCCAGCGGCTAGGACGATGTAAAAGGGCGGCGAGTAGACGAACAAATAGCGGGGGTGGTAGAGGGGGGTGATGTAGGAGAAGATGTGGATGATGGCAAGGGGGCCCAAGGTATAAGTGGCGAGGAGGGTGGCCCGCTCCAAAGGCTTGAGGGCGGCCTTGGCACCCCCGGCCCCTTCGCATAGTCCCTTCACGTATACCCAGGCGCTTATCAGCAAGAATGGCCACACATACTTCGGCTCTACCGATTGCCCGAAGGAGAGGGCCGTCCACGAGAGGACGATGACCTCTCCCAGGGGGGTAAAGCTCCGCCAGGGTGGGACGGGAGGATTGGTGGCCTGGCGGAAGGCTATCCCCAGCCAGGGGAGATAAAGGAATAGGGCCATCACCTGGGCCAGGAGCCACGAGGAGAAAGGGAAGTTCCGCCTGTCTCGGAGCCATTTCCATATCAGGAAGGCATTGAGCGCCACCAGCAGGAAGGCGAAGTAATAGAGGGTGTAGAGGCCCATAGCGGCGAGAACGGCGTACATCGCCCAGGGTTTGAAGCTACGGGGGTGTTCCAAGCCGATGAGGGTGGCCTCCAGTGCCAGGAGGCCGATGGAGGCCCCTAGGGTGTACATCCGCAACTCCTGGGAATACCAGATATTGTAGGGGGAGGTGGCTACGAGCAGGGCGCTGTAGAGGGCGACCCTTCTGTCAAAGAGGCGACAACCCAGGTGATAAGTTAAAGCTATCAGCAGGACCCCAAACCACAGGGAAAGGAAACAGGCGGCAAATTCGCTGTCTCCAGCCAGCCTTATCCACAGGTGCAGCAGGTAATAATACAGCGGGGGATGAATGTCCCCAGCAGTATGGGCCGTAAGGGCGGGGATGCTCTTATGGGCCAGGAGTAAGCTTACTGCTTCGTCGTACCAGATGCTCTGGAATCCCAGCCTGTACAACCGGATTGCAAAGCCGCCCAGGATTAGGAGGAGAGGTGAAAGCCTCCGTATCTTCATGCTATCACCACTTCTGCGCCAGTTTCCTGTTCGAGTTCCTGGGCAAAGGCATAGAGGGCTTCTTCGGGGAAGAAATCGCCTTTGCCAGAAGGCCGCCCCAGGACTACGACATCGGCTCCTTCCTCCTTGACAGCCCGCTTGATTTCCTCCCGGGGCTTGCCTTTACGGCAAATGGTCTTTGCCTCCACGCCTCGGGCTTTCGCCCTCTCTTTGGCCATAGTCAGGAGGAATTGGCCCATTCGGGCAACCTCACCTCCTACGTCAACTATATGCTGGGCCTGAGCCCTCTCCAGGAAGCTGAGGTCCACCACATAGAGGAAAACCAGTCGGCTGCCAGTCCGAAGGGCGATGTCTATAGCTGCATCCTGGGCAGCCTGACTGGCTTCCCCACCTCTGGTAGCACAGAGAATCGTGCCCATCATCCCCTCCGCCATTGGCTGAGCGGAAGGCTCGGGAGAGCCTTCCCTCAGTACCTTATTATCATCCAGAGGGAGGCCACCACCAGTGTGGCCACCGTAGCAGGGAGTCCCACTTTAAGGAAATCGGCAAAGCCGATTTCGTAGCCTGCCCTATCGGCTAGGCCCACAGTCACAATGTTGGCTGCTGCCCCTATCGTGGTAGCGTTGCCCCCAAAGCAAGCCCCCATAGCCAGCGCCCAGTACAGGGCATTGTTGGAAGCCCCCGGTATGGTGCTGGTGAGGTAAGCCACCACCGGCAGCATCGCTGCTGTAAAGGGTATGTTGGCGACGAGGGCCGAGAACAAGGCTGAAACCCATATCAGGAAGAGGGCCGTGACGGTCAAACTGCCCCCGGCCAAATTCCTGACGAAATCGGCCACCATATGTATGAGGCCAACTTCGTAGATGCCTCCTACCATTATAAATAAGCTCATAAAGAACACCAAGGTCGTCCAGTCCACCTCTTTCAGCATCTCCTCGACACCGGGGCGCACCCACAGCAGCAGGGCAGTGGCTCCAAGCAGGGCCACAACCCCTGGGGGAGCCTTGAAAAGCTCCCCGCTGAAGAACAACATCACCGTTATCACCGCCACCAGCAAGGTCTTCTTGAGGGTGGCTTTGTCCTTTATTGCTGCCTCCCTCTTGAGTTGCTCCAGCAGCTCCGGCGAAGGCTCTTCCATCTTCCTCCGGTATTGCCCCCGGTAAAGCAGGAAGACCACTGCCATAAGGGCCAGGTAACTCAGCAGCACCACAGGTCCCAGGTTTAACAGGAACTCATTGAAGCTCAGGTGAGCGTATGAACCTATGATGGTATTTGGGGGGTCGCCTATGAGTGTGGCAGCGCCGCCGACATTGGAGGCCAGCACCTCGGGGATGAGGAAGGAAACCGGGTGAATCCCTAGCATCAGGGCCATCTCGATGGTGACGGGTCCGATGAGCAGCATAACGGTCACGTTGTTCAGGAAAGCGGAGATGAAAGCCGTCAGCAGGGATAAGGCTCCGGCAATCACGTAGGGCTTGCCCCCTCCCAGCTTGTAAGCCTGAAAGGCCAGCCATTGAAAGAGCCCGGTCCGGCTGAGGAGGGCTACGAAAATCATCAGGGACATAACCAGGAAAATCACATCGAAATCAATGAAACTTATGGCCCTCTCGAAGGAGATGATTCGGAAATCCCTGTCGAAAGTGCCGAGGATGTAACTGACCCCCAGCATAAGCGAGGCGCCCAAGAGGGAAGCCACCGTCTCGTGCACCACCTTGAAGCCGATGAGGGTCAGCACGAGGAGGAAGATGCCTACGGCGATGAAGAAGGCGGCCTTCTTGACGTGGGGCAGGACTATCTCGGGGACCTCTACGTAGCAATAATTGCTGTCCCTGGCGATGCGGCGACCGATTATCCCCTGCCGCACGGTAAGATAAGTTGGCTTGCTCACCTCCACAGCTATCTTGGTCTTGCCTGTTCGGAGGCTTTCGGCCAATTCGGGGGTGATTTCGATATGGGCTATGTAGGAGCCATCGAACTGGGTCCTGGTGGAATCGGAACTGCCCTCGCTGTAGCTCCCCACTTCCGCCTTGACACCCCCCACGTAGATGGATACTGAGGCATTGGCCACGCCATTGCCG
>DRAO01000116.1 GCA_011041825.1 Chloroflexota bacterium | reverse complement strand
TTCTCATTTTGTTTGATGAGCGTTCTCCGTTCGAGGCAGGTTAAAAAAGGCTTTCGAGGGTATTTTCTTGCACGGCGGCGAAGCCGCCGTGCAAGAAAATACCACCCTTTTTTCTCCCAGCTCCCGGGGCAGGTTTAACCCCGGAGTTTTTCAACACCCTCAGAGCAGGAGGATTTGCTTTTTCCCTTAGTTTGTTGTAAACTTGATAAAGAAGCCTTTATGTGGGGAAAGTGGAGGAGAGTAAATGGGAGATTTGAACAGGGAAAAGGCCCTGGAAACGGCTATTTCCAACATAAGGAAGAGGTTTGGGGAAGGAGCCATAATGCGCCTGGGGGAAATGCCCAGGAAGGACGTCGCAGTTATACCCACCGGTTCCCTAGCCCTTGACATCGCCTTAGGGGTTGGCGGCATTCCCAGAGGCAGGGTTACGGAAATCTATGGCCCGGAGGCCTCGGGTAAGACAACATTATGTCAACACATCATTGCTGAAGCCCAGAAGTTGGGGGGAGTAGCGGCTTTTATAGATGTGGAGCACGCCCTTGACCCTAGTTACGCTCGAAGGTGTGGGGTAGATGTGGAGAACCTTTACGTGGCTCAGCCTGATACGGGGGAACAGGCCCTGGAGATAGCCGAAGCCCTTGTCCGCAGCGGGGCCATTGATGTGGTGGTGATAGACTCAGTGGCAGCCCTGGTGCCTCGGGCAGAAATCGAAGGCGAGATGGGCGATGCCCATGTGGGTCTCCAAGCCCGACTTATGAGCCAGGCCCTGCGGAAACTGGTGGGAGCCATAAGCCAGTCTAACACAGCGATGATCTTCACCAACCAGCTCCGCCAGAAAATCGGCGTCATCTTCGGGAGCCCGGAGACGACCACCGGAGGGATGGCCCTCAAATTCTATGCTTCGGTGAGGCTCGACCTGCGTCGAATCCAGGCAATAAAGAGGAGCGGGGAGATTATCGGCAGCCGCACCCGGGCCAGTGTTAAGAAGAACAAGGTGGCTCCGCCTTTCCGAGAGGCTGAGTTCGACATCCTCTATGATGAGGGTATCTCAAAGGAGTCTGACCTCCTGGAATTGGGCGTACAATATGGGATTATCGAAAGGCGAGGCACCTATTATTCATTCCGAGATAATTCCCTGGGACAAGGCAGGGAAAATGCCCGCCTTTACCTGAAAGAAAACCCCGACCTCAGAGACGAGATAGAGAAGCTCATAAGGGAAATGGTGGGCCTTCCCCCTAAAGATGTGCTCTTCAGGCTAGGTATGTAGGATGCTGCTGTAGCTGGCTAATTCCCCCTGACTTGGGTCGCATCAGGCCTGGTCAGGGTTTTTATCCCGAGCAATTCTACAGGCAAGCTATCCGGTGGATATGGTTTAACAACCGGAAGGATAAGGGATTGTTTTACTCAAATTAATAGAACCCTAAAAGCCGGCTGCGGCAGCAGGGCTGCAGTCGGCTTGTGTTTTATGATGCAAGGGGGAGTTTAAGCGAGAGAATGGAATGGGAGGCATAATTACAGGCGTAAAGGCACAGGGTAAAAGCGGGAAGAAGCTAGCCATCTATGTAGATGGCCGATATGCCTTCAGCCTTCCAATGGCGGAGGCGGTGCACCTTTACGAAGGCCAGCATCTATCGGATGAGGAGCTGGAGAAGCTTGAAGCGAAGGCGCAATTCTACAAAGCCTACGAGGCAGCCTTGCACCTTCTCAAATACCGCCCCCGCAGCGAATATGAGGTGAGGTCTCACCTTCGCCGCAAGAGAATACCCGCCGGAGTTATCGAGGGGGTGTTAGAACGACTCCGAGAGGAAGGGATTTTAGATGACGGAGCCTTCGCCCGCTTCTGGGTGGAAAACAGGCGGGAATTCAAACCATCCGGGGTCTGGAAACTCCGCTATGAATTGCGCCAGAAAGGGGTATCGGAAGAGATAATAACTGAGGTGCTGGCGGGGATAGATTTTGAAGAAGAAGCCTACAAAGCAGCCCTCAAGAGGGCACCCCGGTTGAGGGACCTGCCCTGGCCAGACTTCCAGAAAAAGATGGGGGATTTCCTGGCCCGGCGAGGGTTCTCCTACGAACTTATAGAGAATGTGGTGATTCGAGTATGGCGGGAGATGCACCCTTCTGCTGAGATTGATGATGCCACCATACCCGACTAGGAGGTAAAGAAAATGGGATTGAAGGCTGTGAGCTTAGCGTTAATGGCAGTGGTAGCGCTGTTGGCCTTTGCCTTGGGATACATAATCAGATTTTACCAGGATAAGGCAAGGGTTTCCTCGGCTCAAGAAAAGGCTCGCAGGATCCTGGAGGATGCTGAGAAGAAAGCCAAGGAGACAATCCTGGCTGCTAAGGATGAAGCTCTCAAGATGAGAGCTCAGCTTGATGAGGATTTCAAACGACGGCGGCTTCAACTCCAAAGGCAGGAGGAACGACTTCAGCGCCGCCAGGAACGCCTGGACCGCAAGGCGGAGAGCCTGGACAAGCGGGAGAAGAGGCTCAGCCAACGCCAAAGCGAACTGCAAGCTCTCCGCAACGAATTAGAGGAATTAAAGCGGAAAGAGTTGGAAGAGCTAGCTCGCATCGCTCAAATGAGCCCCGAAGAGGCCAAGGAACTGCTCCTGGAAAGGGTGCGGGAAGAGGCCCGCAATGAGATGGCCAAGGTTATAAGGGAAGAAGAAGCTCGGGCCAAAGCCGAGGCCGAACGCAGAGCCAGGGAGATAATAGCCAGCGCTATGCAGCGCCTCGCCTCGGAAGAAGTGGCCGAGGTAGCCGTAACCACCGTGCCCTTACCCAGCGATGAGATGAAAGGACGCATCATTGGACGAGGGGGGCGCAACATCCGCACCATAGAGAACGTGCTGGGGGTAGACTTGGTAGTTGATGATACCCCCGAAGCTGTGACCATCTCTTGTTTCGACCCCATTCGGCGGGAGATTGCCCGGGTAGCTTTGACCAAGCTCATTATGGATGGACGCATCCACCCCGGGCGTATCGAACAGGCGGCTGAGCAGGCCCGCCGGGAGGTGGAGGAAATAATCAAGGAGGAGGGGGAGAAAGCCGTCTACAAGCTTGGCCTCACCGGCCTGCCCGAGGAGTTGATAAACCTTGTAGGCCAGCTTAAATTCCGCACCAGCTACGGCCAGAACGTGCTCCTCCATTCCATAGAGACAGCCCGGCTGGCAGGGATGATGGCTGCTGAATTGGGGGCTAACGTCACCGTGGCCAAGCTGGGTGGGCTCCTGCACGATATCGGCAAGGCCGTTGACCATTCGGTAGATGGCCCCCATGCCGCCATCGGGGCCGAGATTGCCAAACGCTATGGGTTGCCGGACATAGTCGTTAATTGCATAGCTGCCCACCACGGGGAGGTAGAGCCTCAATCGGTAGAGGCTGTCCTGGTAGAGGTGGCTGATGCTGTTTCCGGCGGCAGGCCGGGTGCTCGGCGGGAGAGCTTGGAGAGCTACCTCAAGCGCATAGAGACTTTGGAGAACCTGGCAGCTTCCTTCCCGGGTGTCTCCCAGGTTTTCGCCATCCAGGCTGGCCGTGAGATCCGGGTCATCGTCAAGCCAGAGGAGATGGATGACCTGGCCATAATTCAGCTTTCCAAGGACATTGCCCGCAAGATAGAAGAGAGCCTTGAATACCCAGGGCAGATAAAAGTTACCGTCATCAGGGAAACCAGGGCAGTGGATTACGCCAAGTAAGCGAGGTAAGTAAAGGGCAATCCGATGGCAGAGCTGCCATCGGATTGCCCTCTTTAATCTCTAAGCCTTTGGGGAAACCTTCCTCCGCCTGCGCCATATCCACAGGGCTAACACGAAGGGGATGGAAACCACGATGAGGATTGGCAGCCCGAACACCACCACCCATATAAGCACGTTTACCAACGCCTGGAACGCTTTCACCAGTGCTCGAGAGGCCTTCCAGAAGGTGCGGGCTGGTTGCCAGGTAGCAGGCGCTATAGGCTGAGCCAGGATGCTTGGGGTTATACTCACAGTAATGGTGGAGAAAGCCGTCATCTGCTCCAGATACTTCATCCGCCCCTTAACCCGCTCAATCTCGCTCCGAATCTGGGAAAGTTCCCGATAGACGGCGAGGATGTCCTCAGCTTTGCCGGAGCGCTCCCTCACCGTGGCGAGAAGCTCCCTCAGTTCCTCCTCTGTGGCCTCCAGGTTCTTCAATCGGGCCGAAAGGTCCACGTATTCTTCAGTCACATCCTGCCCGGACACTGATTCGCTCAAAACATCGGTAGCTATATCTCTCAGGGCAGCTAATGTCTCCTCGAATTTATCCGCCGGGACCATTATCACCAATCGAGCTTTAAGGCTCTCCCCTTCCTTCCAGACTTCTGACTGGTGCAGGTATCCTCCTTTCTCAACTGCTATTGATTCCACCTGCCCAATAGCCTCTTTGGTATCCTTAACCACAAGGCTCAATTCCGCCTGGCGGATTATCATCCTTTGGGTCAGGGAAGGAAGGCCAGCGCCCCTCAATTCCTGAACTTCCTCCTTGGGTACGAGGGCCGGTGTCTCCATTACCTTCGGGACAGGGGCTACCCCTTTCTCAGCCTGGAACA
>DRAO01000486.1 GCA_011041825.1 Chloroflexota bacterium | reverse complement strand
TATTAACATAGAGGCCAACGGAGAGGGCCGGGAGCTCAAAGCTCCCGGCTGAGCAGAGAAAGGGCGCTGGAAGCACCCTGGCAAGCCCGCCAAAGGCGGGCTTTCACTGCTCAGGCCGGGGCTTTTAGCCCTGGCCCAGGCTGTCCGTCCCGTTGGGTTTCTCAATATGAGTGAAAGGGGAAAAGGAAGCGTTTTTCGTATATGACCACGATTAAGTGGGGAGCTACCCAAAGCCGCCGTGCAAGAAAATAGCGCTTCTTTTTCCCCTTAGCTCCCGAGGCAAGTTTAAAACCCGGGGTTTTTCAACATCCTCAGAAAGAGGACTTTTGACATATACCCTTTTCTGTTTTAAAATTAGGCTACCGGTGATTGCTTATCTCAGGGAATTTGGGGGCAAAAATCTGCCCTGGACCGAGGGAACTGGGAGTATGGGCGTTGTTGATGAGGTTAAGGAGCGCATTGATATAGTAGACCTTATAAGTCAATACGTGCCCCTTAAGAAAGCCGGACGCAATTTCAAAGCCCTTTGCCCTTTCCATACCGAGAAGACCCCTTCCTTCTATGTCTTCCCTCATACCCAAACCTGGCATTGTTTCGGGTGTAACGCTGGCGGCGATGTGTTCTCCTTCATTATGAAGAAGGAGAATATGGATTTCCGGGAGGCCTTGCGCTTCCTGGCTGCCAAAGCAGGGGTGGAACTGGAGAAGAAGCCCCCCGAAGAGATTGAGCGGGTTAAAGTGCTCCGGGAGGTGCTCTCCGTAGCCGCTGATTATTACCATCGCCTTCTCACTGACCCGGAGAAGGGGGCAAAAGCAAGGGCTTACCTGGAGAAGAGGGGCATAAGGCCCGAAACGGCTGAGGTTTTCCGACTGGGCTATGCCCTTGACGAGTGGCACAATCTGGAAAAGTATATGACTGGCCTCGGTTACAAGCGGGAAATCCTGCTGGAAGCGGGCTTGTTAATCCAGAGGGAAGACGGGAGCGGGGTTTACGACCGCTTCCGGGGACGGCTCATAATCCCCATCCGTGATGAACAGGGCCGGGTGGTTGGATTTGGGGCCCGCACCCTTGACCCGGAGGGGGCGCCCAAGTACATAAACTCCCCTGCCACCCCTCTCTTCGATAAGGGGCGCCTTCTCTTCGGGTTGGATATGGCCAAGGAGAGCATCCGCACTCAGGATATGGCAATCATCGTAGAAGGGTATATGGACGTGATCCAAGCCCACCAAATGGGGTTCAGAAACGTGGTGGCTTCTATGGGCACGGCGTTGACCGAAACCCAGCTCAGGAAGTTAGCCCGGTACACCAAGCGCTTCGCATTGGCTCTGGACCCCGATGTGGCCGGGAGCGAAGCCACCATCCGGGCCCTTCAATTGGCTGAGGAGGCTTTGGATAAAGAAGCCGAACCTTTCATAGACCCAAGAGGTATGTTGAGGTTCGAGGAACGCCTTAAGGCGGAGTTTTTCATAATAAGCCTGCCCTCAGGCTACGACCCCGATGCCCTTATCCGGGAATCGCCTGAGAGATGGGAAGAGCGGGTGGAAAACGCCCTGCCGATGGTGGATTTCTACATCAACGTCATCACCCAGAAGTTTGACCTTAACTCCCCGAGGGGTAAGGCCGAAGCGGTGCGGACAGTGATACCCATAATCCAGGGGATACCTGGCGAAATCGAGAGGGACCACTACATCCACAAGCTAGCCCGCTTGGTCAAAGTAGACGAGATGGCAATCCGCAGGGAAATGCTCTCCCTGCGGAGGAGGAAATCTCGCCCACGAGCCAAGCCAACGCCTTCCAAAGAGAAGGCTCCAGCCTTCGGGTTGGAGGAATACGTCCTTGCCCAGGTCCTCCAGCATCCACATCTCCTGGAGCTCATAGAGGACCAGATGCGTGCCCTGGCGATACCTCCGTTGGATGAGGCAGATTTCGCCGAAGTGGAAAATCGGGTCCTCTTTGGGGCCTGGAAGGCGAGCTTGGATAAAGGGATTTCTCAATTGGAAGCATTCGTGGATACCCTTGACCCCTTATTGCAGGAGCGAGTTCACTTCATAATGGAAAAAGCCCGTAATTCTCCCCCTGTGCCTCTGGAGAAATTAGAGCAGGAAGTTCTCAATTGCGCTTTGCGGCTCCGAGGGATTAATCTGCACCGATACCTTCAGGAAATCCGTTTCCTCCAAGAGGAAGCCCAGGAGCGAGGGGACCAGGAGGGTGTAGCTCATTACCTTGATTTAGTGAAATCCCAGGTAGAAGAGCTTGCAACGGTTCACCGAGCCCTGGCTCAATGCTCGGGGGAAAAGGCCAGGGCGGTATGAGCTGGCCCGGCATCGAAGGAGGGAATATGGCCAGGCATCTTCACGGGGAGTTAGAGGGAGCAGATGATATTTTGGAGATGCCCCCGGCCCATAACGAAAATGGGGGCGAATTGCCCCCTGAAGGAGAGCTTATGGACAAAGATTTGGAAGAATTGCTCGAAGCGGGGCTTCCTGAGCTGGGGGGTGACCCCGTGCAAATTTACCTCCGGGAGATCGGTCGTGTCCCCCTGCTTACCCCTGAGGAAGAGGTAGAGCTGGCCAAGCTTATCCAAAAGGGCAAGATGGCTGAACAGCGCCTGAAGAAGGGGAACCTCTCACCCTTGGAAAAGGCCCGGTTGGAAGCCCAGGTTCGAGAAGCCCAGATGGCCCGTCGCAAGCTGGCTCAGGCTAACTTGCGTCTGGTAGTGAGCATCGCCAAGCGCTATGTGGGCAGGGGATTATCGTTCCTGGACCTCATCCAGGAGGGGAACCTGGGGCTGTTAAAAGCGGTGGATAGATTTGACCCTCGCAAGGGGTACCGGTTCAGCACTTATGCAACCTGGTGGATACGCCAGGCCATAACCAGGGCCTTAGCCGACCAAGCACGCACCATCAGGATACCCGTGCATATGGTGGAGAGCATAAACCGTCAGCTTCGTGCTCAGCGCCGACTTATGCAGGAATTAGGGCGAGAACCGACGCTGGAAGAGCTAGCGCTGGAAATGGGGTTGCTGGAACCCGAAGAGGCGGAATCCATAAAAGAAGCGATGGAAAAGGGCAGGCCCTTACCTCCTTACCTCCAGAGGCGCCTGCGCAAAGCGGCTGCCAAGGTCCGAAGCATAATCCGGGCTTCCCAGGAGCCGATGTCCCTGGAGATGCCCATAGGGGCTAATGAGGATTCCTCCCTGGCAGATTTCATAGAGGACACATCCCTGCCAGCCCCTACCGATGAAGCTTCGAGGGAAATATTGCGGGAGGAATTGGAGAAGGTTTTGAAGACCCTCACGCCCAAGGAGAGGGAAGTCCTGGAGATGCGCTATGGGTTGAGGGATGGCCGCCCGCATACTTTGGAAGAAGTGGGGAAGATGTTTGGGGTGACCAGAGAGCGCATCCGCCAGATTGAAGCAAAAGCCCTCCGCAAACTGCGCCATCCTTTGCGAAGCCGCAGGCTCAGGGATTTCCTGAGTTAGAATTCATCCTCATCGAATTCCTCGAAGAGGGTAAAGCCCAGGGGATTGGATAGGAATTCCAGCACCTCCAGAGCTTCCTCCACAGCCTCCTTAATGGCATCATCATCGCCGTCGAGGAGACCGTAAAGGATGCGCTTTGCCTCCCTTCCCCCAATGTTACCTAGAGCCCACACAGCCGCTTCCCTGACCTCAAAATCGGGGTCCTGGGTCAACTTGGATAGGACGGCTACCGCTTCTTTGACTTCCATTTCCCCACAGGCCCGGGCCGCTTCGTAGCGGATTGCGGCATCAGGGTTCTCAAGCTCATTCAGCAGTATTGAACGCCAACGGGGGTGCGCATTCCGGCCCATAGCGAAGATGGCGCTTACCCGCATCTTCTCATCGGGGTGATTGTAGGCCATTTCAATCAACCTCGCCACCCTCTCATCCCCCGAATAAGCCAATGCCTCGATAGCCCTGCGCCGTACCTCTAACTCCTCCCCTTCCCTTTCGGCCACCTCCAGCAAAGTCTCGTACATAAGGCGGATGTAATACTGGTCCAGCTTCTCCATCTCCGCCTTAAGCATAAAGCGCCCCAGGGAAGCAGCGGCGGCGGCTCTCACCCGGCTGGAGGCATCGTTCCTGAGCAGCTTGACCAGGGGCACTATCAACCCCGGGTCTTCATCTTCCCACAAGCCCTCCAAAGCCTGAAGGCGGACCTCCTCATCCTCGTCTTCCAGGCAGAGGCGGAAGAGGTATGAGAAATCAAGGCCACAATCTCTCTCGCCAACTTCCACCAGGGAACTGATTATGCGTCGGCGCTCTTCCACCGCTAATGTGCACCATATGTTCTTGAACGCCTCAGCCTCAGCCCTGCTCAACCCCGAAAGACCCGGCAGGTATCTCGAACGCCAGGGGTGCTTCTCCTCCGCCAATTTCCGCAAAATCTTCTCCACGCTAAACATCTCAACCTCCGAAACCCCTCTGTAACCTCAAAGCCTGCGCTTTCCTGTGGCCTAGCAAACCAGCTAAGCAGTATAAATTATACACGCATAAAGGGCGAAAGGCAACTAAGCTTAGCCCGAAGGTGTTGAAAAAGTGCCATTCTCATTTT
>DRAO01000292.1 GCA_011041825.1 Chloroflexota bacterium | reverse complement strand
TCCTTAGCCTGCGGAGTAGTTTCCAACCCCGGAGTTTTTCAACACCCTCCACCGGCCAGGTTGCTCAAGTGGGGGTTATGTGATAAAATTGCAAAAGATGCTGCCCAAAGGAGGGAAGCGATGTTTGACAAGAAGAAATTGGAGGAAATAAAAGAACGGCGTGATATATGGGAAGAGACGACCCTCCAGAGATGGTTGGCAAGGAAGCCAGAACGAGACGAGATTTTCCGCAATCTATCCGATATGCCCATTGACCGGCTCTACACCCCCGCTGACATCCCCGATTTCGATTACCTGGAGGAACTCGGCTTCCCCGGTGAATACCCCTTCACCCGTGGCATCCACGCCACAATGTATCGAGGACGCCTCTGGACGATGCGGATGTTCTCGGGTTATGGGTCTGCCGAGGAGACAAATGAGCGCTTTAAGTACCTCCTCAGGCACGGTGAAACGGGTCTCTCGGTGGCCTTTGATACCCCCACCCTCTATGGTTACGATACCGATGACCCGATGGCGGAGGGCGAATTTGGGAAGTGCGGTGTGGCTGTGAGCTCCCTTGCCGATATGGAAATCCTCTTCAAGGACATCCCTCTGGATAAGGTCACTACCTCGATGACCATAAACGCTCCCGCCGCTGTGTTATGGGCGATGTACCTGGTCACCGCTGAGAAGCAAGGCGTGCCGTGGACGAAAGTTGGCGGCACTATCCAGAATGACATCCTCAAAGAGTATATCGCCCAGAAGGAATTCATCTTCCCGCCCAAACCCTCTATGCGCCTCATCGTGGACACCTTTGAGTTCGGGGCAAAGTACGTGCCCAAATGGAACACCATCTCCATCAGCGGCTATCACATCCGAGAAGCAGGGGCTACTGCCGTGCAGGAGTTGGCCTTCACCCTCTATGATGGCTTTGAATACGTCAAAGCAGGCATAGAGCGGGGCCTGGATGTGGACGAGTTCGCCCCCCGGCTGAGCTTCTTCTTCAATGCCCACAACGATTTCTTCGAGGAGATTGCCAAATTCCGGGCTGCCCGGCGCATCTGGGCGAGGGAGATGCGCAATCGCTTCGGGGCTAAGAACCCCCGTTCCTGGTGGTTGCGCTTCCATACCCAGACCGCTGGATGCACCCTTACCGCACAGCAGCCGGAGAACAACGTCGTGCGGGTGGCAATCCAGGCCTTGGCAGCGGTCCTAGGGGGCACCCAATCCCTTCACACCAACTCGATGGACGAAGCCCTGGCATTGCCTTCGGAGTTAGCCGTGCGGGTGGCGCTGCGCACCCAGCAGATTATCGCCCACGAAACAGGCGTCGTGAACACCATTGACCCCTTGGGAGGAAGCTATTACGTGGAATACCTCACCCGCAAGTTGGAAGAAGCCGCTTACGAATATTTCCGCAAGCTGGATGCAATGGGAGGGATGATCCCCGCCATCGAAAAGGGCTTCCCTCAGAAAGAGATAGCCGATGCTGCCTATCGTTACCAGCGGGAGATTGACGAGAAGCGCCGCATCGTGGTAGGCGTTAACGAATACGTTTCAGATGAACCCATCACCATCCCCTTGCTTAAGATGGACCCCGAGGGCGAGAAACGCCACAGAGAACGCCTGGCCCGAGTCCGCAGGGAGCGGGATAACGAGAAGGTCCGTCAATGCCTGGAGCGCCTCCGCAATGCCGCCGAGGATGAGGGAGAGAACCTTATGCCTTATATCATTGAAGCCGTGCGTGCCTATGCTACCCTGGGCGAGATAATGGGGGTGTTGCGCCAGGTCTTCGGCGAATATCGGGAGCCGATTGTAATCTAGAGGCCCGCCTTCGGGCAAGAAATTCATACCTCGGCAGCTCCACACGGAGGAAAGAGGAAAAACCCAAGTCTTGGGGAGGTGATTATGCACAAGGCTGGGCTTCTCTACCAATTGCAGACTATAGAGACGGAGATAGCTGAGAAGAACAAGCAATTGGAGAGGATAAAGAACCTCCTGGGAAAGAGGGAGAAGATAGATTCCTATAAAGCCCGCCTCGCCCAGTTCCGGGCCCGGTTGGATTCCCAACGTGCTACCCTCACTGATATGGATTTGAAGCTTAAATCCCTCTCCGAAAAGCTGGAACAGACCAGACACAAGCTTTACAGCGGTGTGATACGCAACCCCAAGGAGCTGATGAACCTGGAGCAGGAGGTCAAGTCCCTGGAAGCTCGGAAGGCCGAGATGGAAGATAACCTGCTGGAGATTATGGAAGAATTGGAAGAGCAAGAAAAGGAGGTTGACAAACTGGAGAAAGAAGTGAAAGTCCTGGAGGAGGAATGGCTGCGTGAGCAGGCCTCTTTAGAGAGCGAGAAAGAGAAGCTGGAAGATTACCTGAAGCGGTTAAACAGGGAACGGGATAAGATAAAGGCTCAATTGGCTGAGGATGACCTGGAACTTTACGAGGATTTGAAGAGGCGCAAAGGCGGCAAGGCCGTAGCTACCCTTAAAGGTCTTATCTGCCAGGGGTGCGGGGTAACCACCCCTACCAGCACGGCCCAGGAAGCCAGGACAGGACATAAACTGGTGTTCTGTCCCTCCTGTGGTCGCATACTCTATGCCCTGTAAGGATGGTAGAAAGGGGCCGAGTCTCAGGGGAAAGGGAGATGGAGGAGAAGACCATACGATGGGGGCATCCAAGCTACGTCTGGCGCTCAGGCCAGGAGAGGAGATTGCGTTTAATCCTCGAATACGTACCTTTGCAGGACAAGCGCATCCTCGATGTAGGATGTGGGCTGGGGCTATATGTAAAGAGGTTTCGGGATTACAGCGATGAGGTCTATGGCGTTGACATTGACCCCGAGAAGGTGGCTGAAGCCTCCAAGGAACTCCCCAACATAAAGCAGGCTCCGGCAGAGGCTTTACCCTTCGATGATGGCTTCTTCGACGTGGTAATGCTGCACGAGGTGCTGGAGCATGTGGACGACGACAGGCAGGCTGTGATCGAGGCTTGCAGGGTGTTGCGGCCTGGCGGAAAGATGGTGATCTTCGCCCCTAACAGGCTCTACTTCTTCGAAACCCACGGGTGCTACTGGAGAGGGAAATACCACTTCGGCAACATCCCTCTCATCAACTACCTGCCAAACTTCCTCCGGAACCGCCTCTGTCCCCACGTCCGGGCCTATACTTCAGGAGAACTGCGGAAACTCTTCCAGGGGTTGCCGGTCAGATGCCTGGTGCATACTCAGATTTACCCCGGTTACGACAACATAGCCCATCGGAGACCCTGGCTGGCTTCCCTGTTGCGTAAAATCACCTATACCCTGGAGAAATCCCCCCTCAGGATTTTCGGCCTCTCGCACTTTATGGTGATGGAGAAAGTCCAGCATCAATAAGCGGCCTCACGAGCCAGGTTTATCAACGTTAGATTCACCACCTTAACCGCCTCATCCAGTTTATCAACCACGATTTGCCCCACAGTATCAGCCTCCAATGACGGCCTCTTCCCACTCCGGGTTAATAAGACCATAGGAAGCTGGTTTTCCAGGCTGGCCTGGTAAGGATGAAGCGTTGTCGTGGCCTCCTCCACTTCTATCCCCAGCCGGTGAGCGCTCCGATATACAAGCTCCCTGACCCGAGGGTTCCCCCGCACGGCCAGAGATGACCCTTCGTGACCAAGGGCATCCAGCTCCAGCACGGCTACAGTGGTCAACAGCGAGAGCACATTTTTACCCTGCCAGAAGAGCTCTGCCCCTGACTCATTGACAAAAGCTCCATCCCAGGCAGCGAAGACGATGGTCCGGCGAGGCTCAAAGCCTTGCTCGTGCCATAGCCTCGCTATCTCCAGGAGCACAGCCACCCCGGAGGCATTATCATCAGCCCCCGGGTATAAGCTCCCATCTGGGTCGGCCCCAGGGCCATCGTAATGGGCAGCCACGATGACCGCCTGCTCGTCCAGGATTACATCCTTGCCAGGCAGCACCCCGATTACATTGCGGATTTTGTGCTCCTCGACAGGCCCCAGGGAAAGGCTCATCTTAAGCTTGACCTCGGTAGGGATGGCAAGCCAGGGTTGGGCTTCCTTCCGGGGGCGTGCTAAAAGCGCTTTTAGGCTCATCCCGGCCCTGGCCAGGATGGCATCAGCAGCTTCGGAGCTTATTACAAAAGCAGGGATGGCGGGTTTACGCAGGTAATCAGCCCTATCCCCCACCAATACCTGCTCCGACTGCACCCTGTCCGAGACCACCAGCAGCCCTCTGGCTCCTCGGATGAGAGCCTCGATGGGGAATTCGGGAGGGGCATTATCCTCAGCGTACATAACGATTTGGCCCCGCAGGTCAAGCCCTGTCAGGGATTCATAGGAATAAGAGAACCGGGCCTTATCGAAGGCCACGAAGGTCAGAGGCCCTTCGGCATCCCCCGGTCCCCCGTGCCCCCGGGTCAGAAAGCCGAAATCCCGCCGGTAGCGGAAGCGGAGGGCTTCCCTTCCGGCTTTGTCCACCACAGCCAGCAGGGGTTGCTCTGAGGGCCAGACCATTGCCAATTCGGTTTCATCAAAGTAAGAATGGGCGCTCCCTCCTGGTTGGAGGCCATATTCTTCAAATCGGGCGGCGATGAATTGAGCAGCCCTATACGCTCC
>DRAO01000434.1 GCA_011041825.1 Chloroflexota bacterium | reverse complement strand
TGAGCAAGGGTTATTACCATCTCAAAGACGGCTCCAAAGGCTTTGACGGCGAGTTTGAAAAAAGTGGAAAGACCTTGGAAGAACCGGTCCCAATTTTCTTCGCCAGCATAATGGAGCACCATCATAATGAGGATAACAAAGAGCAGGAATAGCACAACTATGGAGTTGGCCCGCATTTCTTCTGCCCCTTTGCCAAGCCATTGTATAACCTCCTGAGGGGCGACAACCCCGGGGGACTCTATTACCTGAAGGGGGTCTAGCACCTTGATGCCCAATTCTTTCGATAATGGCGGGTCCCTCATTAAAGGGGCCTTCACTGCAAGGTACTAGGAAGCCAGGGATGATTCACTTCCCTGGGACGTTGAATCAGCTTACTTCCTCTGGCTGAACAGCAACCGGGGCGAAGGTGAGCTCACCTTTCTTGAGGAAGTTCAATTCCTCCTTCTCTTCGTCGAAATCTATCAGCACCACATCGCCGAACTTGAATTCTCCCTTGAGCAGCCGCTTGGCCAAGGCGTTTTCCACGTACCTCTGCATCACTCGCTTGAGGGGTCTGGCACCAAACTGGGGGTCATACCCCTTTCTCGCCAGCCACTCCCGGGCTTTCTCCGTTAACTCTAACGCAAGACCCCGGTCCTTGAGGCGCTCGTTTATCTCCTTGAGCTGGAGGTCAACGATTTTCTTGACCTGCTCTTCCGTGAGGGCGTGGAAGATGATGACCTCGTCAATGCGGTTGAGGAACTCGGGGCGGAAGGTGGCCTTGAGGTGGTTCATTATCTCCCGCTTCATCTCCTTCTCTTCGGCTGTGCCTTCATCGGAACGGAGGAACCCCAGAGCCCCGCTCTTGCGGGCATATTTGGTGCCGATGTTGGAAGTCATAATTATAACGGTGTTGCGGAAATCAACCGTGTGCCCCTGGCCATCGGTGAGCCGTCCTTCGTCCAGGACCTGGAGCAGGGTGTTCCACACATCGGGGTGAGCTTTTTCCACCTCATCGAACAGGATAACCCGATAGGGGCGGCGGCGCACGGCCTCGGTGAGCTGCCCTCCTTCCTCGTAGCCCACATATCCCGGAGGGGCTCCAATAAGGCGGGAGACCGTATGCCGCTCCTGGTATTCGCTCATATCAATCCGGAGCAAGGCATCTTCATCGTCAAACAGGAACCAGGCCAGCGCTTTTGCCAGCTCTGTCTTACCCACCCCCGAAGGCCCCAGGAAGATAAAAGTGCCAATGGGACGGCGGGGGTCCTTAAGGCCCGAACGAGCCCTGCGGATGGCATCAGCCACGGCGGCAATGGCTTCTTCCTGCCCCACGATGCGCTCATGAAGCCGCTCTTCCATATGGAGCAGCTTCTCGGCCTCGGTCTCCATCAGGTTGCTGATTGGTATACCCGTCCAACTTGAGACCACCTCAGCGATGTCTTCGGCATCCACCACTTCATCAATGCCTCGGGATTTCTTCCATTCTTCGCTGGCCCGGCGGAATTTCTCCCCCAGCCGGAGGCGTTCCATCTTGTATTTAGCATGCCCCTCAAAGTCCCCGGCGGAGAAAGCTTCCTCCTCCTTCGCCTTTAACTCTTTTATGCGTTTCTGGAGCCCTTTTAATTCAGGGGGCATCTGGAACACCGAGACCCTCACCTTGGCGGCTGCCTCATCTATGAGGTCCACGGCTTTATCGGGCAGAAGGCGGTCGGTCACATAGCGGTGGGAGAGGCGTGCTGCCGCTTCGAGGGCTTCATCGGTGATGACCACGTTGTGATGCGCCTCATAGCAGGGCCGCAAACCCTTGAGCATCTCCACCGTCTCTTCGATGGAAGGTTCCTCCACGTAGATGGGGGCAAAGCGGCGTTCGAGGGCCGAATCCCGTTCGATGTACTTCCGGTAATCCTCAGGGGTGGTAGCTCCAATGCAGCGGAGTTCCCCTCGAGCCAGGGCCGGTTTAAGGATTGTAGCGGCGTCCAGAGCCCCCATTGCACCGCCAGCGCCCACCATCGTGTGGATTTCGTCAATGAATAGGATGATGTTACCCTTGGAGTTGGTTATCTCCTGGATGGCGGCCTTCAGGCGCTCCTCAAACTCGCCCCGCAGGCGGGTTCCAGCTACCATCGCCCCCAGGTCGAGGGCCAGGATGCGCTTGCCTAACAGGGGTTCGGGCACATCCTCGGCCACTATCTTCTGGGCCAATCCTTCCACGATGGCCGTTTTGCCGACGCCGGCTCCCCCTATCAGCACAGGGTTGTTCTTGATGCGTCGGCACAGGATTTGAATCACCCTCATTATCTCCGCATCCCGCCCTACCACCGGGTCCAATTTGCCTTCCCGAGCCATCTGGGTCAAATCCTGGGCGAACCTCTCAAGGACCTTGTAGCGGCTTTCTGTCCCGGGGTCGGTAATCCTCTGCCCTCCCCGAAGCTCCTTTATGGCATCGTAGATGTCAGGTTTGGTTATCCTGTAGCGGGCCAGTAGCCTGGCAGCAGGGGTGCCGTTCTCGCTAGCTATGGCGAGGAAAAGGTGTTCGGTGGAGATGTACTTATCCCTCATCCGGCGAGCTTCCTCCCGGGCGAGGTCAATCACCCGCTTCAGCCGGGGGGTCATATACACCTGGGTTAAAGCCCTGGGGGCGTAGAAGACAGGACCTTGAGGCATAGAGCGCAGAATCCGCTCCAATTGATTTCGCATCTCATAGGCATCCACACCCATTATCTCGAGCAACATAGGGACAACGCCTTCGGGTTGCTCTAAAAGGGCCAGCAGCATATGTTCCGTATCCACCTGTGAATGCCCAAAACGCTGCAATATCTCGTATGTTCTCATCGCAGCTTCTTGCGCCTTCTCGGTAAATTCCTCCAACTGAATCATAATCTCGATACCTCCGGCTGAAGATTGAAGCAGCAGGGTTCTACCCCTGTTTTTCGGGCGGTTAATATCTCAGCAAGGCAGCGATGGAACCGGCCTTCTTCAGCTCTTCGCCATCCTGTACCACGACCACTTTCCCGTTGGCCTTGAAGGTTTGTTCCACAGCCCTCTCCACCACATCAGGCACTTCCACCATATTGGCGGAACAGAAAGGGCAATTTTCAATTTCCTGGACCGTTACGTACCCGCAGTTCTCGCAGGCCCTACCCGAGGCTTTGAAGCCGGGCATAACCAGGAGCACCTGCACCCGCCCTTCCCTCACGGCATTAAGGGTGTCATCGAGGCCGATGGCCGCCCCTTTGCCCTTGGCTGCTTTGGTGACGGCTTCCTTAACCAAGCTCGCCGCTCGCTTCTTCTCGAAGGCTTGAGCCAGGGCCAGGGCTTCGTCCCTTATCTCCCTGGTGGAGGCGGTCATATCGGCAGCGAAGCTCCCTATCACCAATTCCCTGAGGTTAGAGGGCAGGAATTCCTGGAACATATTGGTGTTTTCATCGGTTCCACCGAGGATGATGTAATTCCATTTCTCTTTGCTGTAGAGGTTCACGAAGGCTTCGGCAGCACTCCTGAGCTGCTGGGCGGCACGCTCGTCTATGTGACGCTGATAACGAGCCTGGGCCCAGCCGCCCTGTTTGTGCCTGCCAGGGATAGAACCGACCACGCCCTCGTATTCCATCACCTCGCCCATAAGGAGCAGGAAGAAGCGGGCCTGTTCCCGGCTCACCAGGGCGATGCCATAGCGGTCGTGCAGGGCTTTCAATATAACCAGGGAGCGGACGTAAGGCTTAGGCATCACATATACGCCATCCTGGACCGGGGCTGCCAGGGAGTAGGTTTGCCAGAGCCCGCTTTTCTCGCAGGAGAAGACGGCCACCCCCTTGGCCTGCCAGTCATATTCCAAGGTGAAAAAATCACGGATTCTCTCTATATCGGCTTTATCCGCCTGGGCCGAAGCTTCCTTAAGCAAACCCCGTAGGACAAGCATAACCTCTTCTTTGGTGCGCTTGGTGAGGTCCACATCAAGGTAGAGGCTGACCACGGGGTTCTCGCTTTCGCCATAATCCATCAGGGCCTTAAGGTCCTTATCATCTATCATCCTTGGCCTCCTTTGGGGTTATTGTGATGATTGCTGCGCTTTCAATGTCTTTAACTCCTTTTCCATCTGGGCCACCCGTTCTTGCAGTTTCTCCAATTGATCGCTCAGGTTGAGGATTATTTCCACGCCTGCCAGGTTAACCCCTAATCCCTCGGTAAGGTATATTATCTTGCGCAACCGTTCTATGTCCCGAAGGGAATACATACGGCGGCCTGAAAGGCGGGCTGGCTTTACCAGACCTAATTCCTCGTATCTCCTCAGGGTTTGGGGATGAGCTTTTACCATTTTAGCGGCGTCACTTATAAGGTAATATGGCTCATCAGGAGGCGGTATGAGCTCCATAGATTTATCACCTCCTCCGTGCCCTTAATTTTGCCAACTCCTGGAAAAGCTCCCTCTCCCTGGGGGAAAGATGCTGGGGAAGTTTTACCCTGACCTTCACGTAAAGGTCACCACGCCGATTGGGATTATTTACATCAGGCATACCCTGTCCACGAAGGCGGAAGGTTTGCCCCGATTGAGTTTCGGGGGGTATCTTCAGGAAGACCTTCCCGCTTAAAGTGGGGACTTCCACCTCCCCTCCCAGGATGGC
>DRAO01000138.1 GCA_011041825.1 Chloroflexota bacterium | reverse complement strand
GGCTTCGTAACAGCTTATTTACCCTTCCAGGGAGTGGCCGCCATCAGGGTGTATGGCACTCCGTCTCCGGTTTACTACGTTATGACCATCACCTCCAATCGATCGGCGATACCTCCCGACCGTTTCGACGATGAGCAACCGCCGGGCGAAGTGCGCAACGATTCCTTCTCCGCCAGCGCCGTAATCACCCAGGAGATCAACGAAAACGCAGTGCTGGCTCCGGGGCTGATGATTTACGACCTCAACCTGGAGAGGGCAAGCGATGTGGACTACTTCACCATCCAACTCCCTCCTGCGGTGGATCCGGCTACCGGCCACAGCGAGTGCCTGCCCCCCAACGACCCACGTTTGAACGATCCGGGAACCTATCAGGGCTCCTTCACGGTGCAGGTCTTCCCCTATTTCAAGCGTCCTTTCACCATAACGACCTATCGCTCGGACGGGAAGCAGGTCACCAGTTATAAATCACAGGGGCCTTTGATGATAAGCATAGAATGCCCTCACAATTCGGGTCTTTTCACCGACGGCAAAGTCATCCTCAGATTCGACGACCCCTCCGGTCAGGTCAATTTCTACGATGTGGGCCTCTACTACCATCGGTGGAACCAGTACGTGGAGTTTCCGGATTGGTTCTCACTGACGGATCCACCGATGTTCAGGCCGATCCCGGTGCGCTACGAACCTCCCATCCGCTGGATGTTCCCCGCCACCCCGTGGGTGCAGGAAGCGTTGCTGGCTGGGGAGGCTGAGCTACCGCTCCCAACGGAGTACATCCCCTTCTACTGGGATAGCCACTATCCCTTGATGCTGGACGTATTGTTGCTGCCGGGGCAGGATTTGAACTTCCGGCTTTACGATGCGGAGCGGAACCTGATAGCCGAGGCCGAGCCGTTGACTGCCATACTAGGGGCATCGGAAGCGGAAGCGAACGGCAAGCGCCTGTACGCACCTGAGATGTCACCAGGCTGGTACGCCCTGGCGGTGGACGGGGGAGAAGAGGTCACCGAGTATCTCTTACAATTCCACCTCTGGCGTGTATACCTGCCGATCATACTGCGTGGAGAAAGTGCTCCGCTTAGCGGGCACTGATGGGATAATCTCGATGGAGGTGTGAAAGTAGCGCTCCATATTAACCGTGATGGGCAATGTTGCCCTACGGTGAGGGCAAAAAGGAGCGATGCACCTGAACAAGCGAAGAACAATTATGTAAAATCTGAAAAAGCGCCCAGGATGTCTATGTCAGCTAAAGGGAATTCCTTTGCCACCAGGGGAAGCAGGGAGTTCATAAGCTTTGCTTTCTCCTCCTCACTCATCCCTTCAAGCCATTCTCCCAGATGCTCTTTCGCCAGGCAATGCAACATCTTTACCCTTTCTTCAGGGGGGAACGAGCGCACAAAGGATACCGAGAATTCCCCTGCGACTCTAAGGGCCCTCTCTGGCCCCATTATCCTTGTCATCCTGTTTACCACCCAGGTTAAAGCCCTCACTTTCTCCTCCAAAAAGAAATGTGCTCGTGTTTACGAGACCGCACGGCAGAAAACGATGTTATCGGAAGCCAAAGGTTTTCCGTCCGGTATTGATAGGTCCTAAATGCCAATCATAGGCCAGGGAGATCTCGGTATGGGCAGCGAAACCGCACTTCTCACACGCAATCTCAGCCCGGTTCTGGAGATAACATCCCCGTGTGATGGTACCATCGGGGTCAGCACTGGCAATCAGCCAGGGATGACACTTCCAACGGTTATCCTTCAATGCCCGCAGGGTCTCGTAAGAATCGAACAGAGGATAACCCTTCTGCTTGAGCCGGATCAACTCATCAAGTACCCAGCGCCGTTCATCCCAGGGCACCCATAAATCCTCGGTACCGGGGTAAGGGTAATAAAACTGAATGGTGATGCCTTTGACTAAATCGCTCAGGAAGCGCACCAGCTCGGGTATCTCCCTGACGTTGATGCAGTTGATGGTGATGTTGGCTAAGAGGCGAGGATGGGTGGAACGGCGTATGTTCTCGATTATCCGGTCAAAAGTAGGCCCTCGGTTGTAATTGTGGCTCTCCCGCAGCCCATCTATGCTAACCCAAACCGTATCAGCATTGGTCTCCAAAGGCAATGTGCCGTTGGTGGTAACCCCCACGCAGAAGAAGAGCTTCTTGGCCTCGGCGATAAGGTCTTCCAGAGTGCGTTCCCCATCCCGCCACAGGAAAGGCTCGCCCCCTTCAAAGATAAGCAGCCGCACCCCCATCTGATGCAGGCTGTGCAGGACATCCACCGCTTTCCCATAGGGGATGTCCCCCTCTGTCTTCCTCCAGAAGGGGCAAGCCCGACAGCGCAGGTTACAGCGATGGGTCACCTTGAACCCGGCCAGCAGGGGTTCCCGCTTCCCCAAAAATCGGCTTTTCAGGTTATGGCTTAAGAAGTAGAGGTAATGGCTCCCGAACATCCTGGCCCCTATTAGGAGGTTTTAGTCCTCTTGCGGGCCAGAGCCTCTATTTTCTCAGACAGGGCTTCTATATCCGCCTTGGTAGCCAACCCCATCCCGGAAAGCGCTTTTTCTACCTCTTCCCGGATGAGACAGCGGAGTTCCTCCCGCTCCTTTTCACCACGGGAAGCCAGCTTCTCTACCAGTTCCTTCACCTCGTCCCTCCGGGCTTCGCCTCGCTTGACCAGCTCTTCGACAATGCTCTGAGCCCGCTCCCGGGTCAGGGCAAGAGCTCCGAGCCCCATCAGCGTCCCCTTCTCCACAATATCCCTGAGTCTGAGCTCTGCCATATCACACCTCCTCCTAGATTTGGCAAAATTTCCTAAGGTTCCTAAAGTTCCTAATAAATGATACACCAAAGTCCCCTTTTTGTCAAGTAAGGGTTTAAAAGGGATGGGGAGTGTTTTTGTGGGCAACGGCAAAGTCATTGCCCACAAAAACGCTCCCTCCTTTCTTGCCCCACGTGGGGCAACATTGCCAACCAGGGTTAGCTGGAGTGCTACCAGCCCAGCCGTTTTTTAAGGAGGAAAAGATGCGCAAGCTTGTTTCTTTCCTTGCTTGTCCGTTAATACTGCTATCCATTCTGTTTGGAATATGGCACATAAGCCTGTCGGGGGTTCAGGGTAAGCCAGCATCACCCCTCTCCAGAGAAGAGGTAAAAAACCACCCCCTTCCGCCATCCCCCGTCACGGCGGGCAAGGTGGACAAATGGGCATTGTGGACGAGCGGCACTCAATTGCGGGGCGCCAATATCTACCAGCGCCGGGTCTACCCCGAATTGGACGGCTCTGAGTTCCTGGGCCCCGGCCCCGTCGGCCCCCCTTATACCCAGCAGGATTTCGACCGCCTGGCAGCAATGGGGGCAAATTATGTCAACATCTCACACCCCGGCCTGTTCACCGAAACCTCGCCTTACACGGTGGACCTGGAAATCCAGAACAACCTTGATAATCTGCTGGCGATGATTGCCCAGGCCGATATGTTCGCCGTAATTACGTTTCGCACTGGACCGGGCCGCAGCGAGTTCTGGGCCTTCTGGGGTGAGGACAATGTATCCGACCCCGAGGATGGCTGGTTTGACCCCAGCTATTACAACAACCGTGTCTGGGGGGAGCAGAAGGCTCAAGATGCCTGGGTGGAGATGTGGCGTTACACCGCCCAGCGCTACAAGGATAATCCGATTGTCATCGGCTATGACCTGATGTGCGAGCCTAACTCCAACGAGGTGGGCAGCTTTCCTCTGGGCGACCCCCTTGACATCTGGGACCCGGACGAGTTTTACGCCAATTATGGTGGCACCTTGTACGACTGGAACCAGCTTTACCCCCGCATCGTCGCCGCCATCCGTGAAGTGGACCCTGAAACCCCTATCCTGATAGGGGGAATGGGCTACAGCGCCATCGAATGGCTTCCCTATTTGAAAGTGAAAACCCTGACCCATAAGCACATCGTTTACACCGTACATCAGTACGAACCGTTTGTCTACACCCATCAGGAGCCGCCCACCCTTACCAATACTTATCCCGGGGAATTCGATGCCGATTACGATGGGGAAAACGACCAGGTGAACAAAGCCTGGCTGGATGAGCTGTTTTCGACGATTGATGATTTCACCGCCACCTACAGTGTCCCCGTAGCGGTGAACGAATTTGGTGTTATGCGGTGGGAACCCGGGGCAGCGGAGTTTATGGATGATCAGATGGATTTGTTCGAGCAACGGGGGCTGAACTATGCCCTGTGGCTGTGGGAAGCATCCTGGGAGCCTTATGCGAGCGAGGTGGATGCCTTCAACTTCCGGCACGGCCCTGACCCTGACCATCACACTGATGTTGATTCAAGCGACCTTATAGAAGCGATTACCGAACACTGGAAGCAGAACACCATACGTCCGTCGTCAAGGGAAAGGGTTTACCTGCCCCTAATTTTGAGATAGCCTAAAAAGAGGGTTTTCTCGTGCGGGGCGAAGCCCCTGCACGGGGAAACACCTCTTTCCCCTTTTCATATCCTTGCAGCTTTGCTGATTTTGCAGTATAATCCCTACAGCGTTATGAGCGAAAATTACACTAGGAGGGATGGCGGTGAAATTGGTTTGCCTTCAGGAAAATCTTTCCCGTGGACTTTCAGTGG
>DRAO01000487.1 GCA_011041825.1 Chloroflexota bacterium | reverse complement strand
GGGGTGTCCCCCCGATTTTCCCTTTCTCATTTACAAACACTTTCTACGGGAGGGAGTTGAAAAATTGGCATTCCCATCTTGATGAGCATCCTTTGCCCTGAGGCAGGTTAAAAAGCCTTTTGAACATCCTCTTCTACGGAGTTTTGCAAAGTGACCATAAAAAGGTCAGGAAAGAGGAGAAAGTTATCTTTAACGGCAGTTAGACTGCCGTCAAAAATGGCTCTGGCGATCAAGGAGTACTTAGGTGATGGTCAGTGTTGAAATCAATGAAGCTTCCTATGTTAAAGCTCTTAGGAAAGGGCATAATTACGCTTGGGATGGGCAGTGGGAGAAGGCTTTAGCTGAATACAAGAAGGCTGCCGCCTGTAACCCTGATGCTTCAGACCCTTATGTGGGGATGGGAATCGCATACGCCCGGTTAGGCAGGTGGGAGGAAGCACTGGAAGCTTACCGCAAGGCGGCTGCTATAGAGCCTTATGACCCCCTCTTGAAAGAGAGGTTGGCCAGAGCCTTAGCCAAGGTCGGGAAGAAAAAGGAAGCCGCTGAGACCTTCATAGCTGCTGCGGAAGCTTATTGGCAGCGCAAAAATATCCGGAAGGCCCTGGAGAACCTCACCCAGGCCATAAAATCAGCCCCCAACTTACCTGAAGCCCATCTTAAGCTGGCCCAAATCTACGAGCGAATAGGCAAAAGGGATTTGGCGGCGAAGGCCTACGTAAGCCTGGCATCCCTCTACAGAGACAAGGGCTCCATAGACGAAGCCCTCAAGTACTGCAATCTGGCCCTGGGGAATGACCCTGATAACCTCAAAGCCAAGGCCCTTAAAGCATCATTACAATATGGGGAAAGGCTCCTGCCTTCTATAGCCGAAGAGACCCCTGAGGCCAGTCCTGTGGAGAGGAGCCGTAAGCAGGCTCTTACCCACCTGGCGGAAATCATCTTCGAGGAGCCCGCTGCTCCAGGTAGGAGGATAGATACCCTCCTGGGGCAAGCTTTGGATGCTCAGAGCCGGGGCGACCTCAACGGAGCCATAGCAAGTTACAAGCAGGTTTTAGAGGCTGGCTTGGATATACCCGATGTCCACTTCAACCTGGGGCTCTTGTACAAGGAAAAATTTATGATTGAGGAAGCCATCCATCACCTTACCAAAGCCCTCAAATCGCCCCAGTACGCCTTAGGCAGCCACTTTGCTTTAGGGGAATGCTATAAGATCAGCGGCCAGGTGGATAAGGCCCTGGCCCATTTCCTGGAAGCCCTCAAAATCGTGGACCTAAGCACCGTAGGACATACCCAGGCTGATGAGCTAATAAAGCTGTACAGGAACCTTGCTGATAGCTTTGTAGCCCGAGGGGATAGGGAAAAAGCGTTTGCTTTCATACAATCCCTTATGGATTTCTTCAACGCCCGAGGTTGGGAGGATAAAGTTAAGGAATTGCGGGAGCACATAAGAGCCCTGGAGGATGAGGGCATTGCCCTCAGCCTTGCCGAAGTGATGGAAGCACCCAACCCGGAGGAAGTTTTCCGAAGCCTCTCGCTGAGCCAGGAGTTGATGAAGCGCAAATTGCTCGAAAGCGCCTCCGAGGAATGCTTCCGTGGAATCGCCAGCGCCCCCTTTTGCCTCCCCCTTCACATCCAGATGGCGGAAATCTTAATCAAGGGCAACAGGATTGAAGAGGCCACCGAGAAGTACCTCCTCATTGCCCGGGACTATGAGTTAAGGGGTATTCCCTACAGGGCCATAAGCATCCTCAAGCGTCTTATCAGGCTGGTGCCGATGGACGTGAGCGTGCGAGTCCGCCTCATCAACACGCTGATAAGCTTCGGCCACATTGATGAGGCGATGGAGCAATATATGCAACTGGGAGAGGTCTTCTATGAATTGGCGGACATAAGGAAAGCCATCGAAAGCTACCGACAGGCTTTGCTCCTCACCCCTCGCTCATCAAAGGAGGAAGAGTGGCGGGCAAAGATACTTTACAGGCTTGGAGACCTATATGTTCAAGTGATGCAGTGGAAGGAAGCCCTCGAAGCGTACAGCCAGCTTAAGGAACTGGACCCTAAGGATAAGGAAGTACGCAAACGCCTGGTGACCTTGTACATCCGCCTTAAATTGGCTGACCAGGCTTCCAAGGAGGTGGAGGAGCTCATAGACCTCTACCGCCAGGAAGGGAAGCTATCGGAGATGGCAGGATTTCTGGAGGAGCTAGCCCAAGAGCAACCGGAGGACCAGATGCTTCGGTCTGCTTTGGCAAAAATCTACCTGGAATTGGGTCTGAAAGACAAAGCAATAGAGCAGCTAGACCTCCTTGGGGAGCTCCAATTGGATGCGGGCAAGTTCCAGGAAGCTAAGGAGACGATAAGCACGATAATATCCCTGAACCCCCGGGAAGTTGGTGCCTATCAGGAATTGCTTAAGCGCTTGGAAAGAGGCGAAATCGCCTGAAGGGGAGCAAAATGGCAGAATGGTTGGAGATTTTCAAGAACCTCTCGTTCACTAATGTACTGGACATCCTCCTGGTCACCCTGGTCTTCTACCTGCTCTTGCGTCTCATCCAGGGTACCCAGGCCGTTCAACTCCTGCGAGGTATAGTATTGGTGGTGTTTGTGGCTATGATAACCACGGCCCTGCTGCCTTTCACGGCTTTCCGCTGGTTGGTGCATAATTCGCTACCGGCTTTGCTGGTGGCATTGCCTGTGGTGTTCCAGCCAGAATTGCGCAGGGCCCTTGAGCGGCTGGGGAGGGCCGGGGCTTTGTTCAATATGACGGCGGGAGAAGCCGGGGTCATAAGGGTGCTCAATGAGGTGAGCTTGGCAGCGGGACTCCTCTCCGGCCAGCGTTACGGAGCCTTAATCGTGATAGAGAGGGGCACCGGGCTTCAAGAATACGCCGAGACCGGTGTCATATTGAATGCGAAAGTTTCCAAGGAACTGCTGCTCACCATTTTCTTCCCTGGCACAGCCCTACACGATGGCGCTGTCATCATCCGTAACGATAAGGTGTTAGCGGCGGCGTGTGTGTTGCCCCTCTCTTCCAATCCCGCAGCTTACCGCACCCTGGGAACCCGCCATAAGGCAGCCATTGGCATAACGGAGCAAAGCGATGCAGTGGCGGTGGTGGTGTCTGAGGAAACGGGGACCATCTCTGTGGCCTATAACGGACGTATGATAAGGCACCTTGATGAAAAGCGCCTTCGCAAAGTGCTGCAAAGTATATGCAAGCCGCCTCAAAGGGCATCCCTTTCTTTCTTTAAGGCCAAGGCTGCTTAAAAGAGGGGAGTTGCCGTGAGGAAAATCCTTAGCAATCTGACCAGCATATTAATGGCCCTTTTTATGGCTATATTCATATGGGTTATAGCTGAGAGGGAGGAGAACCCGGTAATAAAAAAGCCCTTCCCCCAGCGGATTCCCTTAGAAGTGCTCAACAAGGCGGATAACATAATAATCTTCAACGACATCCCTGAGGATGTAGAACTGACCATAAGGGCTTCCAAGGACAGATGGAACAGCCTCAGCCGAGATGATTTCAGGGCCTGGATTGACCTGGCAAATGAGGGGCCTGGGTATCACGAACTGGATGTGCAGGCCAGTTGCTCAGACCGAACTGTCTCTATCTTGGAGATATATCCAGCCCGGGTGATGGTCCGGCTGGAAGAAATGGTGGAGAGGGAGACCGAGGTTAAGATCACCATCCTGGATTCGCCTCCCCTGGGCTATTACATAGCCGGGATGCCGGAAGCTTCCCCGCCCAAAGTTAAAGTCTCCGGTCCCAAGCCTTACGTAGATAAAGTAGCCGAGTTAATTGCGGAACTCAAGGTAGCCGGAGCCAAGGAAAGCTTCGAGAAGAAAGTGCTCCTTACCCCGGTGGATGCTGAGGGGAACGAGGTAAAAGGGGTAACGGTAGACCCTTCTACTGTTCTGGTGTATGTGCCTATAGAACAGCGGGCCGGGTTTAGAGATGCTTCGGTGCTGGTCAAGCTGGAGGGACAGCCTGCACCGGGGTACAGGATAAGCAACGTCTCCGTCCATCCCTCGCTGGTAACCCTCGTGGGCATCCCCGCAGTGATAGACAATGTCCCCGGGTATGTGGAGACGGAGCCCGTGAACATTGAGAACGCTAAGGGAAGCTTCTCCCGAAGGGTCAGGCTTAACCTGCCGGAAGGCGTGTCCGTCCTGGGAATTCAGACCGTTATGGTAAACGTGGAAATCAAGCCCATCGAAGGTGGGATAACGCTGGAGAAGGAAGTGACCTTCCAAGGGCTGGAACCCGGCTTTGATGCCACTGCTTCTCCTCAGATGGTGAGCGTGATCCTAGCAGGCCCCCTGCCCAAGCTAGAAGCGCTCCGCCCTGAGGATGTGGAAGTGGCGGTCAATGTCCTGGGCCTTGGACCCGGGGTATACAAGCTTAAGCCGAAGGTCCTGTTGCCCGAAGGGATAAGGGTGGAGAGCATCCTCCCGGACACGGTAGAGGTGGTTGTCTTCCGATTTGTGGAAGTCGAGGAAACGCCCACACCCATCCCCACCCCCTAGAAGCCCAATCCTGACCCTTATGCTCTCCTCTGAGTGGCTGCACGGGTTGAGGAAGAGAGCTTTTCGATGAGAGCTCTAGCCCTT
>DRAO01000277.1 GCA_011041825.1 Chloroflexota bacterium | reverse complement strand
TCAGCAAATCCCTGATGCTCCCCCGCCACAAGGGCGGGGGTATCTGACTTGCCCCTCCAGGGGGAGTTTTCAAGATACCGCCGACCTTGTGTCGGCGGAGTTTCAGCCCGTTTAATCCGCCCCGAGCCTCGTGTTCGGGGTAAAGATTTCGAAGTAACACAAATTGCAATAAATCTCCAAACCTTTTATAATACATAAGCAAACGTTAACCTTCGCTTGAAGCCCACTGGGCGCTTCAAAGCCCACGAGGGGCAAAGGACTGGAGACAATGGGTAAAGGGTTCGAGACGAGAAAGGTTGAACTGCCAGGAATCCAAGCCTATGCTCCCTTAGAGCGGGGCACCCTATTACAGGGGAGATTTGAAATCATAGAGACCCTTGGCATAGGCGGTATGGGAGCAGTCTATAAAGCCCGGGACCGCCGCTTTGAGAAGGTGGAACGGATATGTGCCATAAAGGAAATCGTCTCCACCCTCTCGCCTGCCTTGCATAAGGAGAGCGTTGCCAATTTTGAGCGGGAGGCTCACATCCTGGCCAGCCTCAATCACCCCGCCATCCCCAAGATTTACGATTACTTCACCGAGGGGGAACGCAGCTACCTGGTTATGGAATTCGTGGAGGGCAAGAACCTGGAGACCATCCTGAAGGAAACACCTGGGTTTCTCCCCGTGGAACAGGTGGTGGATTGGGCGCTGCAAATATGCGATGTCCTCATCTACCTCCACAACCACAAACCCAACCCCATCGTGTTCAGAGACCTGAAGCCTTCCAACATAATGCTGACCCCAAGCGGCAGGATAATGCTGGTGGATTTTGGCATCGCCAGGGTCTTCCAGGAGGGGCTGAGGGGAACAGTGGTGGGAACGGAGGGGTACTCTCCTCCGGAGCAATATCGGGGCATTGTTGACCCTCGTGGAGATATATATTCCCTGGGAGCCACCCTCCATCACCTGTTGACGAAGATTGACCCCCGAAGCGAGCCTCCTTTCTCCTTCCACGAAAGGCCTATAAGGGCCATTAACCCAGCAGTGCCTCCGGCCCTCGAAAAGGCCGTGATGAAGGCCCTGGAATACGAGATGTCCAAACGCTTTGCATCAGCCGAGGAGATGAAAGCGGCCCTGCTTAGAGCATTGGGCAAGAAGCGTCCTCTAACAGTTCCTCTGGTCAGGCCTTTTGAAGCCCAGGAAGTAAAGCCCCTTTGGGAGTTTGCGTGTGAGGATGAGGTGCGTTCCTCACCGGCTGTAAACCGAGGCGTGGTATATGTGGGTTCCTATGATTACAACCTCTATGCTCTGGAAGCCGCCCGGGGCAGGATGCTTTGGAAGTGCCCCACCAAAGGGGGCGTGGTCTCCTCCCCTTGCGTGTGGAGGAGGCTGGTGCTGGTGGGTTCAGAAGACGGCTCCCTATATGCTGTGGATGCCTCCCGGGGCATCCCGGTATGGGATTTTGCCACCGATGGCAAGGTCCGCTCTTCGCCCAGGGTGATCGGAGGGATGGTGTTCTTCGGCTCGGATGACACGAATTTCTACGCCCTGGACGCCGCTACCGGCGAGTTAAAGTGGTATTTCACCACGGGTGGAGCTGTCCGCTCATCGGCAGCCCTGTTTCAAGACCGCATATTCTTCGGCTCGGAAGACGGGTTCATTTATGCCCTTAAGATTCACGAGGGCTACCCTCTGTGGCGATATTATGTAGGAAGGAAAATTGTCTCCTCTCCAGCCGTCTGGGAAAGGATGCTTTTCTTCGGGGCATTTGACCACTACATCTATGCCTTCGATGTCCTATCCGGTCGGATGCTTTGGCGCTACAGGACAGGGAAACCCATCGTTTCATCCCCGACGGTCAACGAAGGGGTTCTCTTCATAGGCTCTGCCGATGGGAACCTGTATGCCCTGGATGCAGAGACAGGCAAACTTCGCTGGAAATACGCCACTGGCGACCAAATCCCTTCCTCGCCTAAGGTGGCTGAGGGAAGGGTCTATTTCGGCTCGGTAGATGGTTGCGTATATTGTCTGGAAGCCAAGAAGGGGGATTTGAAATGGCGCTTCCGCACGGGAGGCCCTGTGATTTCCTCCCCAGCCATCGCAGATGATGCCCTTTACATAGGCTCCTGCGATGGGAAAGTCTACGCTTTGCCTCTTGTGAAGGAGGGAACTTGAGGAAGGAAGATTTCAAGCCCGATTACTATGAAATCCTGGAAGTGTCTCCGTTCGCCACTCAGGAGGAGATAAAAAAGGCCTACAAGCGCCTGGTGAAGAAATATCATCCTGATGTGAACAGAGCCGCTGGGACGGCCTATCTCTTCCGCCGGTTGCAGGAAGCCTACGAGGTGCTGAGCGACCCCCAGCAGCGACAGAAATATGATGAATGGCTCAAGGCGCAAGGCTCTTACCCTGAAACACCCTTATGGATGGAAGTTATCACCAGCCATCGGGTTCTCCCATCCCTGCCTGAGCCCCAAGCCTGGTATGTGCTGATCAAGTTAAGGGTGGAGCCGAGAGCCATCCCCGCCGACAGGGCTCTGAACATCTGCCTGGTTATAGACCGTAGCACCTCTATGAAGGGCCTGGGGATAGAGAAGGCAGTGGAAGCAGCCGAGGTAGTGCTGGAGAACCTCCGGGAAGGGGATGTGATAAGCGTGGTGAGCTTCAACGATAGAGCTCAGGTAATGCTTCCAGCTTCCAAGAAGCTGAACCACCGGGAAGCTCGCAAAAAGCTCAGGAGCATAAAGGCCGAAGGGGGTACCGAGATGGCCCGGGGTATCTCCGCAGGCCTGAGCGAGTTGATGAAAGCTGGCATCTTCAGAACCATCAACCATATGATTTTGCTCACCGATGGCAATACCTATGGAGATGAGGAGGAATGCATCCGTCTGGCTGAAGAAGCTGGCAGGAGGGGGATACCTATTACCGCCGTGGGTATGGGGACTGCCTGGAACGAAGAGCTGCTGGATGCCATTGCCACCAAGAGCGGAGGCGTAAGCCTCTTTGTCATATATCCAAACCTCCTGCCTTCCGCCTTCCTTGAGAGGGTGAAGGCCCTTCGTTCCGCCATTGCCTCTTCACTCAGGGGCGAGTTCAGGGTGATGAATGGGGTGAAGGTGAAGGGGCTGTTCCGCCTCCATCCCGGGGTGGAGAGGCTTTCGCCTGATAGAGCGCCTGTTTATATAGGGCCGGTGCGAGATTCCATCCAGCTATTTATGGAACTGACCATACCGCCTCTCCCTCCCGGTGAATATGAGATAGCTTCCTGGGAACTGAGCGAGCCCCAAGGGCTTTACCGGCTCAACGGCAGAGCGAGCCTCAAGCTGGCCGAGGGAGCTGAGGCAGGAGAAGCCCCGGCGGAAATCCTCCAGGCAGCCGAGAAGGTAGCCGTCTTCAAACTGAGGGAGAAAGTGTGGGATGAGATGAAGCAGGGGGAGAGAGAGCGGGCAAGCCATCGCCTGAAGATGCTGGCTGCCCGCCTGGCCGAAATGGGGGAGACGGAGCTATCCGCAATAGCCGGAACCGAAGCCCTCAAGCTCGCTCAAACGGGCAGGCTCTCCCCCGAGGGTCAAAAGCGCATCCTTTACGGAACCCGCTTCCTGGCCCTGCTACCTCCGGAGGAGAAAGGATGATACGTTGTGCTCATTGCGGTGCGGAAAACTTGCCAAACACCCTTTTCTGTGAGGAGTGCGCAAAGCCCTTGATGAAATCCCAAGCTATACCCGTGCGTCTGGTATCTGTTGGGGAAGGATGGGAGATCAAAGTGGTGCTTGAGGACGAAATAATCATCGGGCGCCAGGACCCTGAGCGGGAAATTCGCCCTCACGTTGACCTGAACGATTACGGAGGGTTGGAGAAGGGCATCTCCAGGCGGCATCTCCGCCTCTTCCGCAAGGGGCAGGAGGTTTTCGCAGAAGACCTGGGGAGTGTGAACGGGTCCTTCCTGAACAACCGCCGTCTTCTGAGCTTCGTACCTGAACCCGTTCACAGTGGCGATGAACTGCGCTTGGGGGGAGAAGTGCTGCAAATCTTCTTTGAGGAGGGGTGAGCCTTATGGCCTACACAGTGGTTATCCACGTTATAGGCGAAGAGCCCATAATGGCCGAGATGGATAAGCTACCGGACCCCGCTGATAACTGCGTCATCTGCACTGGCGTACGCCGCAGGGACGGCAAGCCGGTGGAATACGTGATGGCGAACGTGGATACGGTTATCTTCCCCTGGCACAGGATAAGCGTTATCGAGGTATTGCCCAGCGAGGTGGAGAAAGAAGAAGTGGTGGAATTCTTCCGGGAGTGAGCTAGTGGTTTACGTTCAGCCGGAACCCATGCCCCCTCACGGTCACGATGTAGTGGGTATCAGGGTCAACAGCGGCAAGGCGCTCCCGGAGCCGGTGTACCAAGGCATCTATGGCTTGCTCGGTCACACCCTCTTCATAGGCATCGGGCCAGACGTAGCGGGCTATCTCTTCACGGCTGACTACACGCCCTGCCGCTTCGTAGAGAAGTTCCAACAGCCTGAACTGGGAGGGGGAAAGAGGAGGTGTTAACTCCCGTCCCCGCACCCAAACCTTGCGGGTGGCCTTGTCCAATTGCAGGGAGGGGGCTTTCTCGGTGAAGATGAGGGGGGCTGTGCTTCCC
>DRAO01000118.1 GCA_011041825.1 Chloroflexota bacterium | reverse complement strand
GTGATGACCACCAGGGATTCGATGGGGACCCCCAGATGGCTCAGGCGCTCTCGGCCACCCTCGAATGCCTTCTCGATCACGGTGCCGATGCCAACCAGGGTAGCCCCGCTCATCTCCACGATACGCACAAGGGCTTCTATGGTACGGCCGGTGGCGAGGAAATCATCCACGATAAGAACTCGGTCACCTGGCCCCAGAAATTCCACCGAGACCATAAGTTCCACGGTTTTGCCTTTGGTATGGGAAGGCGCTGTCTGCCGATAAGTGCCGTTGGTCATCGTGATAGGGCGGGTTTTGCGGGCATAGACGATGGGAACCCCGAGGGCCAGAGCGGTGGTCAGGGCCGGGGCGATGCCGGAAATCTCAGCGGTGAGCACTTTGGTAACGTTGAAAGATGCGAAACGGCGGGCCAGTTCCCTGCCCACATCCACCATTAGCTGAGGGTCAACCTGGTGGTTTATGAAGCTATCCACTTTGAGGATGCCTCTGCCCAGGTTGCGCCCTTCCCTGAGGATACGTTCTTTCAGGACCTGCATCATCTCCCTCCCAAGTTCTGTGTCATCAAACTAATGAAATCACCCTGTGCGGTGACACAGAGCAATCTCTCCCTATTTTGGGGAAGATTTTACACCTAAATCGCTGAGGAGGCAACTTGGTCACCCTAATTCTATCTCCATCCCATCGTAGGCCACCACGATTCCATAGGGAGCCACTTTTTTCTCAAGCACTTCGTGGATGTAATTGCGGTGGTTGATGTGGGTCAGGACAGCCCTCTTAACCGAGCCATCCCGCACCAGTTTGATCACATCCCGCACCGACATATGGTTATCCCTTTCATCAAAGGTAGGGGTGTTGAAGATGGCTATGTCCGCTTGCCGGATGAGGTGGAAGTGGAAGCTGCTCAGTTGGAAAGAGGAATCGCTCAGGTAAATGGCCCATTTTTCCCCCTCCACAAAGGCAAACCCGTAGCAGGGGACATGGTGCATAACTCGGAAGGGAATTATCTGTAAGCCCCCAAAGTACACAGAGCTGTTGGACAGGAAAGGCGAGAGGAGGGCATTTTTCTGCATCCTGGGGGTGAGCCTGAGCTTCGGGAGCAGCTCAATCCCGGCGAATATGTGGATGGGGTAACGCCAGTATTCAAACTCCACCAGACCACCTATATGGTCGAAGTGCTCGTGGGTGAGGAAAACAGCCGAGAGGTTGAAGACGTTGCTTTTGTTGAGCTGGATGCTGATTTCCGGCGGGGTGTCAATCAGAATCCTGTGACCTGCGGCCTCCACCAGGAGGGCTGTCCGCTGGCGGACATTCTTGCCATCCTTTTCCCTGGCTATCCGGCAATGTTCACACTCGCAACCGAACTTGGGTATCCCTTCTGCTGCCCCTGTGCCTAGGAAAGTTATCTTCATCTTCCTTCCTCCCGCAATGTATTGGTAACTCTGCGCTTAAGTATGCTCACACGGGGCAAGATAAGGCGTTCTTCGGGACAGCGACGAAGCCTCTGTCCTGAGGAACACCCCTTTCTCCTTCATTTGCCCTCTTTTGACCCCGAAGCAGGGGAGAAAAGGAGGCCCCTAATCTCAGCCGGTAATCCATCCCGATTGGCATAGGTGACCTTCACGATTTCCACATCGGGGCGGCCTTTAAGCCCTTCGATGAAGGGATTGCCTCGGATGGCTATGGTGCCCAGGACAGGCTTGTTTGAGTCCAGGGCTTTTAACACCGCTTCCCGGAAGCGAGGTGAGAAGCATTCCATCTTCCCGATTTCATCAATGACGATGAGCCCCGCTTCGGGATGAAGTGCAGGGTCAATGGAGGGCACAATCGTCTCTTCAAAGGTTTTCACATCCACCCCATATTTCCCCACCCGGTGAGGGCTTCTGAAATCTACGTGGGCCAGGGTGCACCTTCTACCATCGAGGGTAACCGCTTCAAACCCCAGCCTTCCCCGGGGTCCACGCATCTCCCGGGTGTAAAATCCAGTGGCTTCTATATCCAATGCCTCCAAGACCCGCATAATCACTGTCGTCTTCCCAATGCCTGGCCTTCCGGTCAGAAGCAGATTCTTAGCCATAATCCTCTCCTACGCAAAGACATTGTATCACTAGTGGGGAAAAGAAGCAAGAAAACACCGTTGACCATCGAATTGGACAAATTAGTGCAATTTTCCTATAATAGCTTAGCCGGGTAACCTTCCACGTTTATAGTCCTTTGCGGAATGGTAGAAAACCGCTCTTTGGAAAGTAAACATAAAGCGGGGGTGCAGGGGGCGGAAGCCCCCTGCCGGAGGGCACGGGGGTGTCCCCCGAAATTTCCTCCCTTGATTAACCTGGGGAATAGTTCCCCCTTGTATGGACTTTTGCAAAGGACTATAATCGTGGTCAACATAAAAAGTGAGGTTTTGTCCCAAAAACACCCCTTTTGAAGAAATAACTTCCCAGAGGGTAACGTTGAAGGGGGCAAGAAGCCTAACGAGCTCCAGGTTAATACCTGTAGCTATCCTCCTCTTAGCTCTCGCCCTGAGGATGGTCAACATCTCCGGTCGCCCGCTGTGGTACGATGAAGCCTTTGCTGTGCTCTACGCTGAAAAGCCCCTTGGGGCCATCGTCTACGGCACGGTGGCTCCAGCAAAGGGAGCCGGAGCCGCTGATGTCCATCCGCTTCTCTATTACTTTGGCCTTCACTTCTGGATGGCCGGAGCGGGAGAGACTCCGCTGGCCGTGCGGTTCCCCTCCGTTTGGCTGGGGGTAATAGCGGTTGCTCTGGCCTACGCCCTGGCGAAGCTTTCTTTTGGGGAGCGGGTGGGACTGTTAGCCTCATTCCTGGCGGCTATCCACCCCTTCCACATCGCCTATTCCCAGGAGGCCCGGATGTACTCCCTCTTGGCGACGGCCTTCCTCTTCTCCACCTATGCCTTCCTGCGGGCTACCTCGGCTCCCACTAAGACGAAGGCTTGTTTCCCCCTTAAGTGGTGGGTAATGTACGGAGCGGCTGCGGCCATTACGATATATTCCCATAATTTAGGGGCTTTCTTCCTGCTGAGCCTCAACTTGCTCCCGTTGATTCAGAAGGGCCGGTTTACAGAAAGGCGTCGGCAGATTCTGGTCGGGATGGTGGTGGGCAATGCGATAGCGTTGTTGCTTTTCTCCCCCTGGCTGATAGGGGTGCTCCCGGGGCAGTTAGGGTTTGTCCGTCGGGCCTATTGGATAACCCGCCCCGGGCTGGTTGAGCTCATCAACACCTTCATCGTCTTCCACTTCAATTTGCCCCTTCCCCGCTGGATGCTCCCCTGGGCCTTGCTGATTTCCTTCGTATGGCCTACGTTGCTGATATACAGGGCTGTTAAGGTGCATACCGGCGTGGGGATGTTCCTGTGGTTAGCCTGGGCTCCAGCGGCGTCTATGTTCGTCATATCGCAGTGGGTGCCGATTTACCTGATACGGGCTCTTGTGCCCTCGGTGTTGCTCTATACAGTGGCTTTGGGCTGGTTGGCTGTAGAAGGCGACATCCCCCGCTTCCTCTGCCGAGGATTGCTGGGGGTGACCATCCTGGCAGTAATACCTGCGCTGGCTTACCATTATACCTATGCCCTCTTCCCCCGTCCTCCTTTCCAGGAACTCGATGCCTTCCTGCGGGATAACTTGGCCTCAGGGGAGGTCATCGTGCACGATAACAAGCTCACCTTCTTCCCCGCCTATTATTATGACCGGAGCTTGCCCCAATACTTCTGTCCCGACCTCCCTGGTTCTGGTTCCGACACCTTAGCCTTACCGACCCAACAGAGCCTGGGGCTTTTCGCCACCCCTGTAAGCCAGGTGGTGACACCTGCCATCGAAGGGGTATGGTATGTGGCCTTCGAGAGAAGCTGGGAGGATTACCGAGCGGCAGGATTGGAAGACTCGCCTTACCGGGCTTGGCTTAGGACCCATTGCAGGCAGGAAGGGCCTGTGCATCGGATAGCAGACCTGGAGATTTACCATTTTGTGGGATGCAAATGATGGTTTCCAAGGGCGAATGGCTTTGGGTAGGGATTATCTCCCTCATCGTGGTGACCGCAACATGTGTCCCCTATTTGGCCGGACACCTGTCCTCCACCCAGGATAGGGTATTTGTCGGGGCCTTCTACGACTTAAGCGATTACAACAGCCACCTGGCGAAGATGCATCAGGGTTACCGGGGGAGCTGGGAGTACAGGCTCCTCTTCACCTCCGAGGAGCACCAGGGGGGATTCGTGCACCCCTTTTACCTGGCCTTAGGACACCTGGCCCGTTGGTTGGGGATGAGCCTGGTGCTCACCTATCACTTGGCCCGGGTGGTTTGCTCCTTTATGTGCTTGCTGGTTGCATATAGCTTCATCGCCCTCTTCACTCCAGAGGTTCCCATACGGAGGACAGCTTTCCTGCTGGCGGCTGTTTCCTCGGGCCTGGGATGGTTGAGCGAGATTTTCTGGAGGACACCTCCCGGGGGGCTTTCACCGATTGATTTCTGGCTCAGCGAATTCTATATCTTCTTCTCCCTCTTTGCCTTCCCTCATTTCCCCGCTTCCATTATGCTGATGCTGCTCTGTTACCTTGCCCTCCTGAGGACGAAGGAAGGCCCCAGGCCTGTGGAAATCTTGAGCGGGACAGC
>DRAO01000409.1 GCA_011041825.1 Chloroflexota bacterium | reverse complement strand
CGCCGAAGAGGAGCCCCCACACTCCCCCTCCGAGCACCTCCGCTCCGAATACCCCCAGCACGGAGGTGATAAGCAGGATACCCTCCAGGCCGATGTTCACCACCCCTGCTTTCTCATTTATGCATTCCCCCACAGCTGTAAGTACCAGAGGGGTCATAGCCAGGAGGCTTGCCTCAAGGAGGGAGATGGGCTTGAGCCCGGCTTTTTCTATGCCGAAGATAGCAAGGGCTAGCACAATGATGATGGCTATTATCCAGAAAGCTTTTTGCAGATTCATCGCTTCAATCTCCTCCTGATGATAGCTCCTATCTCAGGTACAGCCAGAGCTATAATGATGAGGCCGTTGATAGCCCGTACCAGCTCCGAGTTTACCCCTGCGTGATATTCCATAAATCTGCCGCCGTGTTGGAGGGCTCCATAGAGTATGGCCGCCAGGATGCCACCCAAGGGGTGGTTACGTCCTATCAATGCTATGCCGATGCCGTCAAACCCCAAGCCGGATATATTGCCCAAGGTGGCATAAAGGGACCAAGCGGGAGGGCGGCCTATAATCTGGCTGGCACCCGCCAGTCCGGCTGCCAATCCACCGATGAGGAAGCTCATAATGAGGACTTTCTGGGCGTTGACGCCTCCGTAACGGGCGGCATCGGGGTTTTCCCCCGCCAGTCGAAGTTCATATCCTGCCTTGGTGCCCCACAGGTAGAAGTAAACGAAGATGCAAAAGGCCACAGCTACAAAGATCACGGCTGTGATGCTGGAACCTTCCATAAACACAGGATAGCGGGCTGTGGGGAGGGCTGGCACCGTCCGTTCGGCTCTGCCAGGTTCCGCCAGGTAATAGATAGCCAGGTACATAGAGAGGTGGAAGGCAATCCAGTTGAACATAATGGTTGAGATGACCTCGTGCACCCCCCGCCAGATTTTAAGCAAGGCTGCCGGTAAAGCCCAGAGGGCTCCTGCCAGCATAGCGGCCAGAGTAGCAAGGGCTACGTGGATGCCAGGGGGAAGGTGGATTAACCCGGCTACGGCTACTGCGCCGATGGCGCCCATATACATTTGCCCTTCGGCGCCGATGTTAAAGAGCCCCGTTTTAACCCCTATGGCGAAGGTTATGGCTGTAAGCATCAAAGGGGTTGCAAAAGCCAGGGTTTCCAACACATCCTCAACCGTGCCAAAGGCTCCCTTAAACAGGGCGTAATAAGCGTCGAGAGGCTTATAGCCAAAGGGGATCATCAACAATGCCCCAGCTATCAATCCTATGAAGATGGTGACAACGGATTCAAGCACGGGACGCCAGGGTATTTGAAAACGCCTCATTGAAAACCTCCTGCAGTTTTTAAGGCTGAGTCACTCATCGGTTACGGCCTTATGCCTCCCATCATCAGTCCTATCTCTTCTCGGGTTAGCTCCTCGGCTTTTCCAACGCCCAGGAATTCCCCTTCGTACATAACCGCTATTCGGTCGCTAAGCTCGAGAATCTCATCCAAGTCAGCGGAGACAAGGAGTACCCCCTTGCCCTCATCCCGCATCCGGATCAGAAGTTCCCGGATGTAAACGGTGGAAGCGATGTCAAGGCCCCGGGTAGGATGAGCAGCCACGACTAGCACAGGCTCTTTGCTGAGCTCTCGCCCTACCAGGAGCCTTTGCTGGTTACCACCGCTGAGGCTCTTCACAGGGGTTCTGATGCCCGGGGCTACCACGTTGAAGGTTTTGATAATGTAGCGGGCAAAGTCGGCTATCCGGTTCCAATTCAGGCGTCCCAATTGCTGGAGGAACTGTGGCTCCCATTGCCTGCCCAGGATGCTGTTCTCGGCCAGATCGAAATTCATCGCCAGGCCGAATCTGGTCTTGTCCTCGGGGATATGGGAGAGGCCCATCCCATAGAGCTCCTTAGGGCCTAAGCCGGTCACATTGGTATCCTTGAGCCAGACTTCCCCCTCCAGTGGTTTCCTGAGCCCGGTGATTGCCTGGACAAGTTCGCTCTGACCATTTCCCTCCACCCCGGCTATGCCGAAAATCTCTCCTGCCCTCACTTCAAAGGAGAGCCCCTTAACGGCTAAAGTGTTGAAATCGCTCATAACCTTGAGGTTCTTGACCCTTAATACTGGTTCCCCAGGCTCCATCTCCTTCCTGGTTACCCGTGGGACCACCTCCTTACCCACCATCATTATAGCCAACTTTTTGGGGGTGGCCTCCTCAGTGGAAATTTTCCCGGTTACCTCCCCATTTCGCAGAACTTGTATGCGGTCGGATATTTCGAGCACTTCCCGGAGCTTGTGGGTGATGAAAACGATGGCCTTGCCTTTCTCCTTGAGATTGCGCATAATCTTGAAGAGTTCTTCCACTTCTAAGGGGGTCAGGTAGGAAGTGGGCTCGTCGAGGATAAGGACATCAGTACCCCGGTAGAGGACCTTGAGTATCTCCACCCTCTGCTGAACTCCTGCCGAAAGGAGTTCTATAGGAGTATCGAAGGGCACTTTCAGGCCCGTTTCTTCAGCTAAAGCGCTTAGCTTTGCCCGGACCTTGTTCAAGTCGAGGAGGGACAGATCGCCAGCGCCTTCTTGGCCCAGCAGAATGTTCTCCACCGCTGTAAAGGGAGGTACCAGGGCAAAATATTGGTGCACCATCCCTATTCCTGCCCGGAGGGCATCAGAGGGGTTGCGAAATCTGACCCGTTTCCCATCCACATAAATCTCGCCTCCCGTAGGAGGCAGGAGCCCTGAGAGGATTTTCATCAGGGTGGTTTTACCGGCCCCATTTTCACCTAAGAGCCCTACTATCTCTCCCCGGCGGAGCTCAAAATCCACCCCTTTAAGGGCCTCGGTACCATCAGGGTATATTTTGCGGATGGATTTCATCTCAATGAAGGGCGTTGAATTCATCTTGGTCAACCCTCCCTGGAGCAAAGCCATTTCTGGGCGGCAAGCCGCACAAAAATCCTCTGCCCTTGTTTACAAAATTGCATAAAAAGGTGCGACGCATTTTGGCAAAATGCGTCGCACCTTCTGGAGCCTTTATCCCAGCTCATCCCTCCACTTCTTGATGGCATCTTCGGTGGTGACGGCAGGGACCTCGACCTCGCCCGAGCGGATTTTCTCCTCCAGTTCCTTGATGGCCTCCCAGACCCACTCGGGCTGGGCCTCACGCATCTTGGTGACCTTCTCCCGAATCTTATCGGGCTCCATCGGCAGCACCTTCTTGCCGGTGAGCTTTTCGGCATTCACACCCATATTGATGAACTCATCCAGGTCGGCGAGGGTGCTGACGGAGATTCCCTCCATCGTCTCACCGGCCACCTTGGTGCCGATGCCCAGCACCAGGTTACCATTGGTCTCCTTGACCACGTCCCTGAACTTGCCATCCACCACTAGCTTGGTGGCATAGTAGACGCCCTTATCAACCCGCTTCATCATGCTGGCGATGACAAACCCGGGGTTAATCCAGTCCTGGTCAGCATCCACGCCAATCCAGAATGGAGGCCCCATCTCCAGCTTCTTCTCTTCGGCAATTTCGGCCACTGCCTGGTTTATGCCGAGGCCCAGCGGACCGGCAATGTTGTAAACGGCCACCGCATCCTTGGCGTACATTGCCTTGGCCGCTTCGTAACCCTTGGTGATGTCGCTGAAGGTGCCGGTGTAGGTCCAGAGGACGAAGTCCTTGGTGTAATCAAAAGCTTCATCGGGCTTGTTCTCCTTCAGCCATTCGGTGGCCCAGCGGGCACCCCACTTGTAGCCGATTTCAAACTTCCACAGGACGGGGATCTCGATGCCCAGCACGGCGCCGATGTGAGGCTTGTCGTAAACAGCCGCCAGGAGGGCACCCAAGGCGCCTACGATGGCGCTTCCCTTGTGCTCTTCGTAGGTGATGTCCATCAGGTTAGGGAGCGGATACTTATCGGGAGCTTTCTCCTTGATGATGGACTGAGCATAGGTGTCAATGCCCACGAAGTTCTTGTCAGGGTACTTCTGGGCAACCTCGGCCAAGGCATCACTGAGGAGGAAGCCTACACCTACAATGAGCTTGACATCAGGGTCCTTAGCAGCAGTAGTCAGGTTAGGCACATAATCGGCTTCCGCCTTGCTGATAAGCTCAACCATCTTGACTCCAAAGTCCTTCTCAGCCTCCTCCCCTCCCTTGAAGGCCATATCGTTGAAGCTCAAGTCACCCCTTCCGCCGATGTCGGATACAACGGCGATTTTAATGGGCTTGGGTGTAGGGGTGGGTGGGACAGGAGTAGGAGTGGGCGGGACAGGCGTAGGGGTTGGAGCCGCAGGCTTAGGGGTAGGTGTAGGGGTTGCAGCGGGCGTGCATCCTGCCAGAACCATTGCTATGACTGTCAGAAGTGTTAGGGCTAAAAGGATTTTCCTGCTCATTTCTCCTCCCTCCTCTCTTAATTTATACAGATACTTCCCCTATGGAGTGTGAGTTCCTTAGGTTTCACACTCCGCAAAACCCCTTGGGCTGAAATCCAGACATAAGCTGAGAGAACACAGAGGGAAGACACTGGCTGAGGAAGGCTGGTTGCTAGGGCTATCTTTGCAATTAATCGGACTAGATTCTCCTTTCCCAAAGGGGCTTACCCGTAAAGCAGGATTTGGTACAACTTGCGATAAATTATAGCCCATTTTAAGCAATTGCGCAAATTACCCTTGCAAGAGG
>DRAO01000474.1 GCA_011041825.1 Chloroflexota bacterium | reverse complement strand
TCTCTTCCCTTGAAGGCGGATGTGTCCCAAGCATTCCAAATTATATCACAGTTTTCGCTTTTCGCAAAAAGTTGGTCGAAAAAGGGCAGCGGCGAAGCCGTTGCCCACAAAAACACCTCCCCCAAAGCCCTTGCAGTTGTCTTCTAAACGAAGAAATATTATAATGGCGAGTTGAAGAAGCACAACCGGAGAAGGTGGGAAATGCAAAGCTTCCCTGCATAAGGAGGATCAATGGCAAAGCAGATAGCGGTGCCCGCATTGAGCCTCTTCTATTTGGCTTGCGTGGTGATAAGCAACATCGGGCTTAAACTCTCGGCAGCCAGCGCCAACTGGCGGGGTTTCCTGGCCTGGCAAGCGGTGGGGAACCTGACAGGGTTTATGGGTGTGCTGGCTTTCACCCTCTTGCTCAAGCTCATCCCCCTGCACCTGGCTTACGGCATTACCGCAGGGTTCGGCTTTGTGCTTGTACAGGTGGTGGCCGCCAGGCTTTTCTTCCACGAGCGCATCACCCCTGTCCAATGGGCTGGTGTGGCCCTGGTCTCCCTGGGCATCCTCCTCATAGCATCGGGGCGGAGGTGAAAATGGTAAGCGTCCTCCGGCAGAGGCTCCGCCTTTGCCCAAAAATATGCATAGCTCTGATGGCGGGAGTGCCGGCCTTCGTGGTATATGCGATAACCGGTGCTCCTACGGTGCTTTACGGAGACGGCGGGGAGTTCCAGTTCGTGCCATACATCCTGGGGATACCACATCCCACTGGCTACCCCCTGTACTGCCTTCTGGGATGGGTCTGGAGCCACCTGGTGCCCATCGGGGATGTAGCCCGCCGGATGAATCTCCTCTCAGCGCTGTGGGGAGGGATGGCGGTAGGGATGGTGGTTCTATTGGCGATGAGGGCGCTTAAGCCTCCCGGAAGTTTGAGCAGAGGTGCGGGGGACATAACCCCCTTCATATTGGCATTGATGGCCGCCCTGGCGCTGGCTTTCTCGCCCACTTTCTGGAGCCAGGCGCTCATCGCCGAAGTCTACACCTTCCACGCCTTCTTAACGGCGGCGCTGCTGTGGGCAGTGGTTGCCGGGAAGCGTATCGAGCTGGTGGCCCTCATCCTGGGACTGGGATTGGCCCATCACCGCAGCATCCTGCTGCTGACGCCGGGGGTAGTGGCTTTTTACATACTCCGGCGGGAAAGGCCCAAGGGGTCTCTGAGGCTTGCTCTCGTGGCTCTGGTGTTGCCCCTGTTCCTCTACGCCTATATCCCTCTGCGGGCCCCGCATCTCCCATACTTGCGGGTGCCCCTCTCTCCCGATGACACCCTGGTACTCCATCCCAACACCCTTCAAGGTTTTATCAATTTCGTCCTCGGCAAACGCTTCGGGGGGTTGCTGGATTGGAGGGCCATAGGGCCGGAGCGAGCTTATATGGTGGGGAAGTTGCTCATAGAGCAGTTCGGATGGGGAGGGGTGACCTTAGGGCTTGTGGGGTTGGTCGCCCTGTCCACCCGCAGGCGCTGGGATGTGCTGGCCCTGACCGGCTTAGGCTACATAAGCATAGCGCTCTTCAATATGGCCTACCTCATTGGCGACATCCACGTGCTCTTCATCCCTTCGTACATCATCTTCGCCCTGTGGATGGCAGCAGGAGGCCAGGAATTAATATGCCTGGGCCGGAGGCTTCACCCGAAAGCCACTTATGTCAGTGCGGTGTTCTTAGCACTTCCCCTGTGGCTGCTGCTCACCAACTTCCACGTCCTGGACCGAAGCCAGGATTTCACCGCCAGGGAACAATGGGTGCGCATCCTGAGCCTCCCCCTCCCCGAGGGCGCCGTGCTGGTGAGCAATGACCGGAACGAGTTGGTGCCCCTGTATTATTACCAGCTCGTGGGAGGACGACGGCCCGATTTAATCGCCCTGTATCCTCTGATAACTCCAGAGATGCAGGATGTAGGGCTTGTGTTGGACAGGGCTCTGGCCTCTGGCAGGCCGGTGTTCACCATCAAACCTATGCGGGGGTTAGAGGTAGCTTACCGCTGGGTTGAATGGGAAGGCTTGGGCAAGGTCGAAGGCACCTACGAAGGGGCAAACTTTGAGTCGGTGGAGGTTGCCATAGCTGAGCCGTTGATGCTGGCTGGATATGAACTCTGTGAACCAAAGGAGGAAGGGGAATTGTGCATTGCCCTGTACTGGCGGGTGCGGGAGCCAATAGGGGAGGTGCTGCATAGCTACGTTCACCTCCTGGATGAGCAAGGAGAGCGGGTTGCCGGGAGCGACCATCGGCCTGGGGGGGATTTTTACCCCACTTCCCTGTGGAAGCCCGGCCAATTGCTGAGGGATGTGCATAGGATAAAAGGGCTTAAAGAACTGGCCCCCTTGCCGGGGCAATCGCCGGGTGCCCTCACCTTTAAGCTGAGGGCAGGGATGTACCGATGGCCTTCAATAGAGCCCTATGGGCATACAGTGGAATTCACCGTAGTTAAAAGAGGCGACCAGGCTTCAGCATATTAGGTAAGCCCCTGGGGAAGAGGGGTTTTACGGTGTAGATGATAAGGTGTCCGATGTACATTATAGGGGGTGCCAACTGCGAGGTCCTGAAATTATCGGCTATGGCCTGGCGGAGATGGTCCCATCTCAGCCAATGCACCCCCAGAGCATACTCAGAGAGCATAAGGAGGATGCTCAGCCACAGTAAAGCCAAGGCAAACCCGGCCACCATTCCCCCCACCCTGTTGATTGCACCAGGGAAATGGGCCTCCCCCGCTTTATAAGTGTCTCGCACGAGGTACATAAAGAGGGCATACAGCGCTACCAGGATGACGAGGAACACGGCGATGTCCATCATCCAGCGGGGGAAGTAGAGGTGACGGGAAAGCCACCAGGATGGCTCCTGGAAGACCACGGCGCTTATGACGGCAGCAGCATATAGGCACCCAACCCCAGTGAGCTGCCTGAAGAACCCCTGGGTGAACCCCCAAATTGCCCCTATCCCGAGTGCCAGGATTATAAGCCCATCCAGGGGATTGAAGGGCAATAAAGGTGACATCTTAAAGCCCCCTGCCCGGATTGATTAATACTCCCTTGCTTTCTCTTCCCCTCGCAAGACCCGCAAAGCCCCCTGCGCCATAGCCAGCATCTCGTCTTCCCCGGGGTAAACCAGAACAGGAGCAATCCATTCCACCCGTTCCTTTATCCAGTTCACGAGCATTTCCGACCGGGCCAACCCTCCTGTGAGCACGATAGCATCCACTTCCCCCTTCAGCACCGTAGCCATAGCTCCGATTTCCTTGGCAATCTGGTAGGCCATAGCTTCGTAAACCAGGCGGGCATATTTATCGCCCTGAGCGATGCGCCGTTCTACTTCTCGGGCATCATTGGTGCCCAGGTGAGCCACCAAGCCACCGTGCCCCACTATCTTGCGCATCATCTGCTCATAGGTATAACGGGTTTTATCGTAAGGAGGTGCCGAATAGCACATCCTTATGACATCGCCTACGGGGAGCCCTCCAGCCCTCTCGGGTGAGAAAGGCCCTGTTCCATCAAGGGCCTGGTTGACATCCACCATCCTCCCCTTACGATGGGGGGCAACGGAGATGCCTCCACCCATATGAGCTACCACCAGATTCACCTCTTCGTAACGCTTTCCCAGGTCCTTAGCCGCTCGGCGGGCAGTGGCCTTGAGGTTTAAAGCGTGGGAGAGGCTCTTACGCTCTATCTCGGGGAGCCCTGAGATGCGGGCGATGTCATCGAACTCGTCCACACAGACGGGGTCCACCACGAAGGCCGGGATGCCAGCTTTATCGGCGATTTCTTTGGCAATTATCGCCCCCAGGTTAGAGGCGTGTTCCCGCTCTTTCGGGGCCATCAAATCGGCTATCATCCTCTCGTTGACCAGATATGTCCCGCTTTCCACCGGCCTCATAAGCCCCCCTCTCCCCACCACGGCATCAAGGGATGAGAGAGAGATGCCATTTTCCTCCATAAATCTGAGCACGGCATCCCGCCGCATCTCATATTGCTCGACAATGCGCTTGAATTGAGCCAATTCTTCGGGAGAATGGTGTATTTCTTCCCGCAGGACGCATTTTTCATCCTCGAAAAGAGCCAGCTTGGTAGATGTGGAGCCGGGATTTATGGTCAGAATCCTGTACATAGCTACTTTTTCACCTCCGGTGCAAGGTTGTTTTCCACATCCTTAAGCATCTCCTCGGCCCAGTGATGGTCGGTGGGGAGGATGGGTAATTCAATGGCAAATCTCACCTGGCCTTCGGGGAGGTTCTCCGCCCACAGGTGGCCCTCGTGACGGCGGATAATGCTATAGGCCAGCGCCAGGTTCATCTTCTCCCGGTCCGGGCCGGAGGTAAAGGAAGGTTCAAACAGGTGAGGCAGGGAATCAGCAGGGATGGGGGGACCGCTGCGGATGAATTCCACAACTATCCAGGGCCCCTCCCCCTCCTTATGGGAGCTGGTCTCTTTCTGGGAGGTGCATATGAGGATGTAGCCTCCTTCACCAGTGGATTCAATGGCGTGGCAGGCGTTTGCAAGGAGGCTCTGAAACACCTCCTGAAGCTGGTAAGGGTCTCCAAGTGTATCAGGGAGGGAGGGGTCCATTTTCCGCTTTATTTCAATATTATTGGATTCCAGTCTGTGCTGTTGAGAGGAGATGGCTTCTTCCAACAGTACATT
>DRAO01000472.1 GCA_011041825.1 Chloroflexota bacterium | reverse complement strand
CAAGAAAATACTACTCTTTTCCCCTTAGCTCCCGGGGGCAGGTTTAACCCCGGAGTTTTTCAACGCCCTCGCCCTTCCTGAGCTTGCTTTTCCTGAAATAATCGTGTAAAATTTTAGAGGGGAGAGATTTTGATCACCCGGGCCAAGGAGAGGTCGCTTACCAGCCTGGGGCATAGTTAATGGAGCGGTAAAGGAGGCTAAAATGCCCATCATCAAAGTTTCGGCTAAATCTCGTTCCACTGCTGTGGCGGGGGCCATCGCAGGGGTGATCAGAGAAAGCAAGCGGGCAGAAGTCCAGGCTATTGGGGCCGGTGCTGTCAACCAAGCCGTTAAAGCCATCGCCATCGCCCGGGGGTATCTGGCCCTCGATGGCTATGACATCATCTGCATCCCTTCCTTCACAGAAGTGGACATAAACGGGCAGGAAAGGACGGCCATAAAGTTCATCGTTGAGCCCCGCTGAAAAGGCTGTCAATCTCACCCGCTCAATCAACAGGCTTTACCTGGTCGGCAGGCACTTCCACACTGGCTTCACTCTCCAGTTGGATAGTGACTGTCTCTTTCAGCACGTTTAAGGCCGTGACTTTCCCCTCTCCATGAGGAGTCATAACCCTTTGCCCCACCTTAGGGAGGCGTTCTTTCACCTCTTTGTACAGTTCGTTCTCATAGCGGAGACAGCATAGGAGCCTGTTGCACAACCCCGAAATGGCGGTCGGATTAATGGGCAAATCCTGGATCTTGGCCATTTTAATGGAAATGGAACTGAATTCGGATAGGAAGGAAGCGCAGCAGAGGATACGCCCGCACGGGCCTATGCCCCCCATAAGCTTGGTCTCATCCCGCACCCCTATTTGATGGAGTTCGATGCGGGTTTTGAGCTTTTGGGAGAGGATGCGGGTGAATTCTTTAAAATCGGCTTTGGTTTCGGCAGTGAAATAGACGGTCAGCTTGCTCCCATCGAAATTATATTCGGCTCTCACAACCTTTATGGGGAGTTCCAGTTGTCGGGCGATTTCCCGGCACTTCTTCAGCGCTTCGTCTTCCTTGTGCTTGTAAAAGTCCATACGGGTTAAATCCAGGGCATTGGCCCGGCGGATTATTCCCTTTAAGGGTTTGCCTATTTGATCCTCGGAGATTTCCCGGGGAGGGAGTACAACCTGACCTATTTCCATCCCTCTGGCCGTTTCAACGACCACATATTCATCAACCTTTAAATCCTCAAAGCCCGTTGGATCAAAATAATATATCTTGCTTGCTCTCTTGAAACGGATTCCCACCACTAAAGGCACTTTTACACCTCCAAATTTGGTGAAGCTTCTGCTCAGGGGTGGTCAGGCACGGGTGCAGGGCAAATTTAGCATCAATACTTCTAAAGCTAAGCGGAGGTTGGCGTTCTTCTTGAGGGCCTGGACGGTAGAGCAGGTTTCCCGAAGCCCTTTGAACAGTGCTTCCTTGCCCATTTGCTCAACTGCTTTGCCGAGTTCATCTACGAAATCCAGGTTCACAACCCAATCCCGCCGCCCTTCCGCCAGCAGGAGCATATCCCGCCATATCGTCAGCCATCGTTCCAGCATCTCCTGTGCTGTGGTTGGATCCCGGCTAGCCGAAGCTGCCCACTCAAACCGGTCTATCACGTCACCCTTTAGAATCTCAAGCAATGTTTTGATTTCCCGTTCCCTTTTATCCCTCAGGCCCTCGTCCTGAGCTAATTTGATGGCCACCCCTGGACATCCTGTGGAGACGTGAGCTAGGAAGGTTGCCTCTTCCGCTTGGATGTCCCATCTCTCTCGCAGGGCCTTTTCTATCGTGGAAAGAGGCACTGGGCGCAGATTTATAACCTGGCACCTTGACACTATAGTAGGCAAAAGGGCATCAGCATTGGAAGCCGTCAATATGAGTACCAGGTGTTTTGGGGGTTCCTCCAATGTCTTTAAAAGGCTGTTGGCAGCCTCCGGGGTGGCGGTTTCCGCATCCGTGATTATGTAGATTTTGTAGCGAGAACGATGAGGAGCCAACATCGCCCGCCGCCGCAGTTCCCTGACCTGGTCTATTTTGATGCTGCCATCTTGAGGCCCTATGACCAGCACATCGGGATGGGAACCACGGATTACCGCCCGGCAATTATCACACTCATCACAAGGGCGGGGATGTCCGGTGCAGCACAAAGCCCGGGCCATTTCCAAGGCCAGGGTTCTCTTGCCAACCCCATCCGGTCCAGTCAACAGATAAGCATTGGCGATATTCCCTTGATTGATGCTCGCTTCCAATAGCTGAACGGCCCAATCGTGACCGATGATTTTCCACATAGCCCATTAAAAAGCGATTTGCTCTTGTTTTATTAATGTATTTTACCATACCGCCCTGGCACGAGCAAGTGGTAGCCTGCCGAGCTTCGGACAAGAGCTCGGACATTGCATTGGGGAAAGGAAATTTTGTCGGCGGCTTCGCCGCTGACAAGAACAACAGACTTTTGAGGATGCGGAGGTATCTCTATGTCAGAGACGGCCAAGGTGGTGGTGATAGGCGCTGCCGGGATGGATACCAAAGGTCGGGTTGACTCCCTCCCTGTTTACGGTATGTCCATCCCCGGCGAGATAAGGATAAGCCCCGGTGGGGTGGCCCGCAACGTGGCCGAGAACCTGGCTCGCCTGGGTGTCCATACCATCCTCCTCTCCGCCCTGGGCAATGATGACGCAGGCAGGCAGGTGCTGGAGCAGGCTCGCAGCAGCGGCATAGATATGAGCCATATTAAAGTATATGAAAATGCCCGCACCGCCGCTTACCTGGCCATCATAGACGAGGAGGGGATGCCCCTGGCATCGGTTTATGATATGGGGATAATGGAACTCATAACTCCTCGTTACATATACAACAACCGGGGCCTTATCAAGGAAGCCAATATGGTGCTGATAGATGCCAATCTTTCCCCGGAGGCCCTCAAAACCCTCTTCAATATCACCCGAAGATACCACGTCCCTGTCTGCGCTGACCCGACCTCAGCGAATCTGGCATCGAGACTCAAGCCTCATCTGAAAGACCTTTACCTCATAACCCCTAACGAGGCTGAGGCGGAAGTCCTGTGCGGGATGAGCATCAAAGGGAGGGATAGTGCCATCACTGCGGCAAAGGAATTGGTGGCAAAAGGGGTTGACATCGCCATCATCACCTTGGCCGAGATGGGTGTCTGCTATGCTACCTCCAACACGAGTGGCCACATCCCGGCTATCAAGACCGATGTTGTTGACCTGACAGGGGCTGGCGATGCCCTCACCGCAGGGGTGGCCTTCGGAATCCTGAACAATTTTTCCATTGATGAAGCCATCCGCCTTGGCGTCTCCGCTGCTACCCTCACCCTTCGCTGTCGGGAAACGGTCTGCCCTGATCTCAGTTTGGAGAAGCTATACGATGGGTTGGTCATCTGAATTCATCCAGGTAAGCCCAGAAGCTGCAAATGAATCCCTCCCCCGGGTGGCCCTTGAATCGGCCCTCATATCCTTTGGCCTCCCTTACCCGGATAACATCGAGACAGCCTTGGCTATGGAGGAAGCCGTCCGGGCTGAAGGGGCTATCCCTGTTACCATTGGCGTAATCCGGGGGCGGATTAAAGTGGGGTTGGACAGGGATGAGGTGGAATTGCTCGCCCGCACCCGGGATGTGCACAAGGTCTCCCGGAGGGAAATTCCCCTGCTGGTAGCCGGTGGCGACAACGGAGCTACCACTGTCTCGGGCACCGTGTTTGTGGCCGGGAAAGTAGGTATCCGGGTGATGGCTACTGGCGGCATAGGCGGGGTGCATCGAGGCAATCCCTTCGATGTTTCGGCTGACCTGCCCACCCTGGCTGAGACACCGGTGGCGGTGGTGTGCTCTGGGGCTAAATCCATCCTGAACCTAGAAGCTACCCTTGAGTGGCTGGAAACCTACGGGGTACCCATAATCGGCTATGGGACCGATGAGTTCCCGGCTTTTTACACCCCTCACAGCGGGTTGAAGTTGGAATACAAGGTTCAGAATATCTCGGAGTTGGCGGAGGCTGTGAAGGCCCACTGGGAGCTGCGTCCTTCCACAGGGCTTATCATAGCAGTGCCCGTGCCTCCGGGATATGAGATGGATGCTCAGGAACTAGAAGAAATTATCTCCCAGGCCGAACGGGAAGCTCAGGATAAGGGCGTAAAGGGCAAGGCCTTGACCCCGTTCCTGCTGGAACGTCTAGCCCATCTCAGTGGTGGACGCACCATTACCGCTAACAAGGCCCTCCTGGTGAACAATGCCCGCCTCGCTGCCCGCTTAGCCGTTGCTCTATAATCCTTTCGCCCCTTTGCCTCACCTATAGCATTCACCCCACACGAGGGTGTTGAAAAACTCCGGGGTTGGAAACTACTCCGCAGGCCAGGGATAGAAAAAAGGGGTGTTTTCTCGTGCGGGGGCGAAGCGGTAGCTCTCCACTTAATCGTGGTGATGATTTTAACTACTAGATAAGCTTTTTAGAAATTCCTTTGTATACTACATATAGTATCCCATTTGGCGCAAGATGCACTAACCACGATTAAGCGGAGTCCTACCCGAAGGACGCTCATCAAACAAAATGAGAATGGCACTTTTTCAACTTTGACTTTAAAGGGATTTCGTGGATAATGGGGAATGGGTGGTTTCCCTTTTCACCCTTGGCAAGCCTGT
>DRAO01000060.1 GCA_011041825.1 Chloroflexota bacterium | reverse complement strand
TCTTAGAGGTGTGCGACCGGGTTGTGCTGATGGATGAAGGGCGCATTGTCGCCAATGGGAAGCCCCGGGAGGTGATGGGGAACGTGGAACTGATGGAAGCGCACGGCCTGGAAAGACCCCATTCCCTTGTTCCTCATGTGGTGCCACATCACAGGTTCTGATGATAGCTACATCACCGAAATGCACACGGTACTGCCTATTAGGGTTTCACATTTGAGGAGGTGCGAAGATGATCAAGAGAGCCTTGGTAACCATCCTGTTTATCACTTTAGTACTCGCTTTCCTGAGCGGGTGTGCTACCCCTACGCCTATCGTGAAAGAAGTGCCCGTCGAGAAGACCGTTGTGGTCACCAAGGAGGTTGTGGTTACCAAAGAAGTTGTGGTCACAGCCACGCCTGCTCCCACGCCCGAGCCGGCATTGACCATCATTGACGGCGCAGGGCGGGTGGTGACCATCCCCAAGACACCAGAGCGCATCGTCTCTATCGCCTCGGCGGCCACGGAGACCCTGTACGCCATCGGCTGTGGCGACAAAATCGTGGGCGTGGACAAGTACAGTGATTACCCGCCTGAGGTGAAGGACAAGCCCCAGGTGGGCACCGGCTCCAAGCTCAACGTGGAAGCCGTCCTCGGCCTGGAGCCCGACCTGGTGGTCGCCTGGTGGTTCAACAGGGAGGCCATCAAGACCCTGGAGGATAAGGGGATTACGGTGGTGGCCATCAACCCCAAGTCGGTGGACGGGGTGATGGAGACCATCCGTATGCTGGGCCTCATCACCGGCCATCTGGAAGAGGCAGAGGAGCTCATCTCCGAGATGCAGGCCAAGATTGACGAAATCACCGCCAAGGTAAAGGACGTTCCCAAGGAAGAGCGGCCTCTGGTCTACTATGAACTCTACAAGCCGATGAAGACCGTCGGGCAGGGCACCTTCACCAACGAACTCATCTTTATGGCCGGGGGTATCAACCTCGCCGCCGATGAACCCGTCCGCTACCCTGTTTTGAGTGAGGAGTACATCATCGAGCGCAACCCCGATGTCATCATCGTCGTCAGCGGTGGGGCATCGGTGGATGAGATTAAGGCCCGCAAGGGCTGGCAGAGCATCAAAGCCGTGCAGAACGACCGGGTCTACACCATTGACCGCCATCTGGTCACCTCTAATCCTCGCCTTGTGGAGGGCCTGGAGCAGTTCGCCCGGTGGTTCCACCCTGACCTGTGGAAGTGAGCCCTCTCTCCTAAAATTGGGGAGGGGTGAGGGCAAGGAGGTTAAGATGCCTTTCAGCAAGGTTATGTACTCGCCTCGTTTCAAGCGTGCTGCCGTTTACGGCAATGGCCAGTGCAACTTCCGCTGCCGGGGGTGCTCTTACAACCTGAACCTGCCGACAAAGGCATCAGGGCCAGCTCTCTTAACGGTAGAGCGGGTGAAAGAAGTGCTGGCCGGGCTGGACGTGGAGCGGGTGCACTTCCTGGGCGGGGAGCCAACCTTGAATCCCGACTTGGCAGAAGTGGCCCGTTTTGCCCACGAGGAACTGGGTGCCTGCACCAAAATCGGCCACTCCAACGGCTCCGTCCTGCCCCCGGAGCACATTGACGCCATCTCGGTGAGCATAAAGGCTTTCGACGAAGCCATACACCGGGAGTATACCGGCGTATCCAATGCCCCTGTCCTCGCCAACTTCGAGGCGATGTATCGGCGGGGGATGCAGGTGGACGCCAGCACTGTCTTCATCCCTGGCCTGGTCGGGCTGGAGGAAATCGAGCGCATCGCCCGCTTCATCGCTTCCCTGGACCCTGAAATCCCCTACCACATCACCGGTTACGTCCCGGTGCCGGGGGCTCCATGGCGTGCCCCGACGAGGGAAGAGGTCGAGGAAGCGGCAGAAGTGGCCCGGCGTTACCTGGCCTATGTCACCTTCTCCGCCCTGACCCTCGATGACATTTTGCACATAAGGGAGCGAGACATACGCTACCGGAGCGTGCGGGTAGCATAATTATGAATCGTGTAGATGAGCTATACAGCAAATGGCAGCGGAGGAAATTGCTAATCTTTGCATCCCTTGCCTTCGGACTGGTAGCGGTTGTGCTGGGGGCAGTGCTTATCGGGCCGGTAGCCATCGGGCCGGGGACAGTGTTGCGTATCTCGGCCTACCAGCTCCTGTGCTGGCTCCGGCCAGGACTTCGTAGTTTGCCACGCCCCTGGCCTTCATCTCACGAGATAATCGTGGTGGATGTGCGCTGGCCCCGGGTCATCCTGGGGATGCTGGTGGGGATGGCGCTGTCCATAGCCGGTTGCACGATGCAGGGGCTGTTCCGCAACCCGCTCGCCAGCCCCTACACCTTGGGCATCGCCTCGGGGGCTGCCTTTGGGGCGGCGCTGTCCATCGTATTGGAGCTGCCCTCTTACACCCTGCCTGCCCTGGCTTTCGCCTTTGCCCTGCTGACGGTTTTCATCGTCTATCGCATCGCCACTGCCAGGGGCGGAGTGCCGATGGAGACGCTGCTTCTGGCCGGGCTGGCTGTGGGTTCCTTCTTCTCGGCACTGGTCTCCTTTATGCTCTACATCGCCGGTGAGAAGCTGGCCAGCATCGTTTTCTGGCTGATGGGCGGGCTGTGGGCCAGCGATTGGGACAAGGTGTTCATCGCCCTGGCCCCTATCCTGTTGGGAACGGGGGGCATTTTCCTGCTGAGCCGTGACCTCGACCTCCTGCTCCTGGGCGACGAGCAGGCCCGGGCTCTAGGAGTGGAGACGGAGCGGGTGAAGAGAACCCTTCTGGCCCTTGCTTCGCTCGTCACCGCTTCTGCGGTCTGCGTCAGCGGTGTCATCGGCTTCATCGGGCTCATCGTCCCCCACCTGATGCGCATCCTGGTGGGACCGGGGCATCGGCTGCTCTTGCCTGCATCTTGCCTGGTAGGAGCAATGCTCCTCATCTGCACCGACACTCTGGCCCGGGCTGTCATCCAGCCGACGGAGATACCGGTAGGGATTATCACGGCCTTGCTTGGGGCTCCCTTCTTCGTCTATCTGCTAAGCCGCAGAAAGCGGCTGCTGGAGTGGTGATGATGCAGCTTCGGATAAAAGGCATCAGTTTCCGCTACGACAGCATCCAGGCTTTAGAAGACGTTACTTTCACGGCGGTCGGCGGGGAAATCCTGGGCATCATCGGCCCGAACGGTTCCGGGAAGACGACGCTGCTTCGCTGTATCAACAGGACGCTGGAACCCCAGGTGGGGGTTGTGCTGATTGATGACCGGGACGTGACCCATCTGAGCCGCAGGGAGATCGCCCAGCAGATGGGGCTGGTGCCACAGGATGCAGCCATCACGTTTCCCTTCACCGTTTTGGAGGCCGTCCTGATGGGTCGCCATCCCTACCGTAGCATATTGGGCGGGGAGACCCCACGGGATTTGGAAATCGTCAACGAGGCATTGCGGCTGACGAACACCTTACACCTGGCTTCACGGCCCATCACCGGGTTGAGCGGTGGCGAACAGCAGCGGGTAATCATCGCCAGGGCGCTGGCTCAGGAACCGGATGTGCTTCTCCTTGACGAACCCACATCGCACCTGGACATCAACCATCAACTGGAGATACTGGAGCTGGTGCGGAGGTTGACGAAGGAGCGGGGCTTGGTCACCCTGTTGACTTCCCACGACCTTAACCTGGCCGCCCGCTACTGCGACCGGCTGCTGATGCTGGAGCGAGGGCGGGTTTATGCCTTAGGCACGCCGGAGGAGGTGCTGACCCCGGCCAACATCCGCCAGGTCTATCGGGTGGAGGTGGAAGTCACACGCCACCGCTCAACTGGAATCCTTCAGGTCTTGCCTTTATCTTCAATCGAGGGTGATCGAGTTTAAAGACGGCATTTGTTCATCGTCTGCGAGAGGGAATGAGGTATTCTCTGTTAGCGTTAAGCATCTCGTTTAACATCTGAGGGGCGTGTTCCCAATCCAAAACCAGAGGATCACCAGAGAGAGCTTGGAGAGCAAGTTCCCTATCGCCATAGAGTGCTGCTTCGACTATCATCTCCTGCCGCAGGACGTGTCCTATAATGAGTTCCTGAACGATCAAGGGTAAGAATCCCACGCATATCGGTTCCACGCCTTTATCCCCTACATAAGCAAAGCCTTCTACAATCGCATCCAAAGGCAGATTGGCAATCTGTCCTCTATTGGGGAAGTTAACGACAAAACGGGCGGGCTTGCCTGTGGCAAGGGCAGCAATAACACCCGCAACTTGCTCTCGAGAACGGCTTAAGGTTAGCGGCCCTTCCTGGGCCAGCATCTGCCTTGCCTTCCGCCGCCGATGTTCCAGTTCCTGAAGCCGGAACTCATAGGTGGTTGGCAGCACTCCATAACGGCGTCCCCAACCGGTGGCCTCGGTTAAGAACCAAGGGAAGAACTCGATGATATGACGGTCTCCAGCGGCAGGGAAAGTGCCATAACGCTGGAAGAGCAGGAATTTGATGACCCCATAATCTTCAAATGAACTGCGCCAATCTCTCTCATCAATTTGGGCAATGTGCTCAAAGGGGCTGTGCTCAGCCAGGTAGTCCCGCAGCAGGGTGAAGCCATCTTTCCCTCCCACTTGCATTTTGAGTATCCAGGCGAAATGGTTGATGCCAGCGACCTGAACGTGAATGTCCTCCGCCTTAACCCCAAAGAGGGAAGCCAGCCAGTGGACGGTGTTAATAACCT
>DRAO01000128.1 GCA_011041825.1 Chloroflexota bacterium | reverse complement strand
GACCTGGTGGTGGAAATAGTCTCCCCGGAAAGCGTGGTTCGTGATAAAGGGGAGAAGTTCTACGAGTATCAGGAGGCCAGCATCCCCGAATACTGGCTCATAGACCCCGACCAGGAATGGGCTGAATTCTACATACTGGGGCCGAGGAAGCGGTATCGCCTGGCAATGGAAGGAGCGAAGGGGAAATATCAGAGTCAGGTCATTGAGGGTTTCTGGCTCAAAATCGAGTGGCTTTGGAAGGACCCTTCGCCGTCCCCGCTGCGAGCGTTGACGGAGATAGCCGGTTTATCCCCTGAGCTGGTGGGAGCTCTCGAAGAAGCTCTGCGAAGCGGTTAAAATGAAATTTTCGGCAGGAGGCAAAGCTATGGAGAAAGTACGCATCGGCATCATCGGCGGAAGCGGTCTCTATCAAATGAAGGGGCTAACCGACATCGAGGAGGTAAAGATTTCCACACCCTTCGGTGACCCATCCGATGCCATCGTTATCGGCACGCTTGAGGGTGAACGGGTGGCTTTCCTGCCCCGGCATGGGCGGGGTCACAGGTTTATGCCCAGCGAAGTCAATTACCGAGCCAACATCTGGGCGCTCAAGTCCCTGGGTGTGGAGCGCATCATCTCGGTCACTGCCTGCGGTTCAATGAAGGAGGAAATTGCCCCTCGTGACATCGTCATCCCTGATCAGCTTTTCGACAACACCAAAGGCAAGCGAGCTTATACTTTCTTCGGTGAAGGTATCGTGGTCCATATCTCCTTCGCTGAGCCCTTCTGCCCGGAGCTTTCGGAGCTCCTGTATCAAGCTGTGAAAAAGACGGGGGCCCGGGTTCACAGAGGGGGTACTTTCATCACCATCGAGGGGCCTCGCTTTTCCACCAAGGGCGAATCCCGCATCTACCGCCAGTGGGGGGTGGACATCATCGGGATGACGGCTGTGCCCGAGGCGCAGCTTGCCCGTGAAGCCGAAATCTGCTACGCTGCTATGGCCCACGTCACCGACTACGATGTCTGGCACGAATCAGAAGAGCCGGTAACGGTGGAGATGGTTATCAAGAACCTTCTAGCCAACCTCAAAGTAGCCCAGGAAGCCTTGCGCTATCTAATCCCCACCATCCCGAAAGAGCGCCATTGCACCTGTGGCAGGGCCTTGGCTGATGCTATAATCACCCAGAGGGATATGATACCTCCTGAACTCAAAGAGAAGCTGGATTTGCTGATAGGGAAATACCTGAAGTGAAGGCTTTCCCCGGGCAGCGGCATAGCTGCTGCCCGGGAGCTTGAGGGGATTGGATTAAAAGGTGGATGAGCGAAAGTTAGTGGAGAGAGCCCGCAAGGGCGACCTGGATGCTTTTAACGAACTGGTAATCCGATACCAGAAAACCGCATACAACGTAGCCTATCGCATCCTGGGCGATGCCGAGGCAGCTGCCGATGCCGTCCAGGATGCGTTTCTAAAGGCCTTTAAGAACATCCGCCGCTTTCGAGGCGGGTCTTTTAAATCTTGGATGTTCCGTATTGTGACCAATACGTGCTATGATGTCCTGCGGGCCAGAAAGAGGAGACCCTCTTCCTCTTTAGATGGTATGGAGGTGGAATTGAACCACACTCCTCTCGGAGATTCAGGTGTAGAAAGCCCCGAAGAGTATGCCATCCGCCAGGAGTTGAACCGTCTCATCCAGGAGGCTATAAATTCTTTGCCCCCGGAGCAGAGGGTTATAATCGTGCTTTCTGACATAGAAGGCTTTGACTATCGGGAGATTTCCGAGACATTGGGGATTCCTCTGGGCACGGTTAAATCCCGCTTAAGCAGGGCCAGGGCCAAGGTTAGAGACCTCCTTCTGGCTCAGGAGGAACTTCTGCCGGTCAGATATCGTCTTAAAGTTGGAGCAGATTCCAATCTTGAATCTGCATCCAAGGCATAAATGGGAAGAAAAGTTGATGTGGCTTAGGAGAGATAAGCACGAAATTGTGCGGAGGCTGTTGTCCGCATACATAGATGGGGAACTATCATCGCAGGAGAAAGCCCTCGTAGAAGAGCACCTGCGGGAGTGTGCTCAATGTCGCTGGGAGCTGGAGACCCTCCGGCACACCGTGGCTATCTTGCGGGAGGCACCCAGGGTGGCATTGCCTCGTTCCTTCGTGATACGGCGTGCCGACGTGGAGGAGGCCCCTGCTCCTTCCCGTGTTCCCGCTTTCCTGCGGGTGGTTACAGCGTTAGGGGTTGCTATCTTTGTGTTGATAGTGGGGTTGCATTTCCTGATGCAGGCGCTCCTGCCCGGGATGCCTGCACCGGTAGCCAAAGCCCCCCTGCCTGAGAGAAGGCAGGAGGCCGTCGAAAAGGCCCCCACTGTAGTGGTTGAGCTGGAGCAGAGGTTTACCCCCGCCGTTACCGAGGAAGTTGTGGTTACCAAGGAGGTTTCCAGGGAAGTTTTTGCCCCTACGGTGATAGGCAAGGGCATTCCCAGAGCCCCTACCGATAAAGTCGGGGTTGAACCTCAAGCTCTAAGCCCTTTGCCTACCACAACGGTGGTAGGGCCAGTTGCGCTAGCACCTTCTCCGATGCCGAAACCAGCAGCTTTGCCGACATCCACCCCTGCGCCTGCAATACATCCTACGCCGCTCCCCGGCCCGAAGTTCACCACCGTTTTGAGAATTGAGCCCACCCCTACCCCTATACCGCTTTACAGCCAGCTCACCGGGAGAGTAGCATCAGGTTGGATATGGGTGATTGCCGCTCTGGTGCTGGCGGGAATTGGTATCGGGCTGTGGGTTTATTACCGAAGCAAACGCAAAGGCTAACCGCTTATCGCAAAATCCCATAGCGCAATTGTGGGCGACCATTGCCTGCCCTGCTAAAGTGAAACACTCTTGATGGAGGAGGGACAAATGCTGCGGGCACGCTGGAGAGGCTTTGAGATTGATTCCTCGGAAGCAGCCTACGAGGTGAAGGTCTCTCAACCCGAAAAGATGGGTACCTTAGTGAGGAGCTTCTTGACATCCGGGTACTTCACCCGCTCCCACTACCTGTTGTTCGAGGAACCGCTCATCCGGCTGAGGGATTACATCAAGGAGCACGGCGACCTGGAGGATAAACTGACGGCCAAAGCTATAAAGTACCTGGAAAACCAGATCGCCAAGTTTAAGCCTGACCGGACTTCGACCATCGGCGTTAGAGCCATCGAGGCTATCCTCAACTATGTGGGCGCTCACCGTGAGGAACTCCTTCGGGCCAGGGTCTTCCGCTTCGAGCCTACCGAAAGGCAGAAAGAACTGTACCAAGAAAGTGATTACAAATTCAAGCCAGGGCAGTGGGTGGACGAGACCGATTTCTACTCCGAGGATGAAATCCCCCTTGACGGAGTGGTCCTCTACTTGGAATGCACGCTGGTAAAGCTCGATGCTCTTCCCCCTGAAGAGCGGAAGGAAACCTACAACTGCGTTAAGCAGCTCTTTGAAGAGACGGGGCTCCTCGAAGAGTTGGTAGGTTGGGACCTTTTCTTTGGCAGGCAAAGGGATGTGGTGGCGGATACTCTGAATCGTCCGCTGGTGTTCACTCTGCGCGTGCGCCTTAATCCCGACGCAACTTTCACCATCACTGGCCGTTGGTTCGACGACGGCCAGTTCCTCTATCCTCACTACGAGTTCATCCTGAAGCGGGCGGCGAAGAAAGCCCAGGCTAAGATCAAATTCCATATGATTTATTGAGAGGACGGCAAATGCCGCCCCACGGTGAAGGTAAAAAGCGGCAGATTTGCAGGACTGATGGCGATGTTCACCTTATCACCTGAAACTGTCCTCCGTCCCGAACCCGGAGGGGCATTGATTTTCCAGCGGGAAACAGCAGAGACGGCCCTGCTCGATATGGAGGGCCTGGAGACGCTGTACCTCTTGCTCAAGGGCCAGTTGCGGGATTACCCTGTCTTCTTCGTCGGCTACCTGCAAGAAGAGCGGTTCATTATCCCCGGCCCGCCTGATGGCGCCGTCGAGCAGGTGGAGGAGTGCCTGGAGCTGGCAAAGACCATCCAGGCTCCTCCCCGGTCGCTCTCTGCTCCGGAGACCATCCACTTCGCCGTTACAGGGCGCTGCGACCAATCCTGCGAGGGCTGCTTTTACTCGGCCCGCCCCGGTTCAAATGTAGAAGCCGCCGATGCTTCCTTTGCTCTCTTCGAGAAAGTGGTGGATGAGGCGGCCAGGGTTAAAGTTTTCCAGATGGCTCTGGGCGGCGGGGAGCCTCTCCTGCACCCTCGCATCGTGGATATGGTGCGCCTGGCCAGGGGCCGGGGCATCGTCCCCAACATCACCACCAACGGCAACCTCCTGGACCGGGAAATGGCCCTGGCCTTGAAAGAAGCTGGAGTGGGCCAGATCCAGATATCCCTCAACGGAGCCAGCGAGGAGGCCAACGCTGCTACCCGCCCTAACTTCCGCAAGGCCATCCGGGCCCTGGAAACCTGCCGGGAGTTGGGCATCCGCTTTGGGATCAACTTCCTGCTCACCCGCTCCAATGCCGATGAACTGAAGCCTGTGGTGGAGTTGGGACGCCGCCTGGGCGCCGTCTCGGTCAACATCCTGCGTCCCAAGCCGCCCACCACAGGGGGGGATTGGTTGGAGAGGGAATCGTTGGACGCGGAGGGCTATCGCAGGCTCAAGCGAGCCTTGCCCAGGCTCTCCAGGCTGGCCAAGGGGACCAGGCTCACCCTGGACGCCTCG
>DRAO01000341.1 GCA_011041825.1 Chloroflexota bacterium | reverse complement strand
CGCCCAGCCAGATGCCAGCTCCCCTGAAAGCCTCCACCGGCTGGCCTAAGAGGAGCTGCATTGCGGGGATAATTTCAACCGCCTCATCGTAATGGGGGCCAGGGAGGTGCAATTGATGGGCGGTTAATTTCAGGAATATAAGCAGAGCTCCTAAAGGGGCAAGTGTTCTACAGTTCTTCATCGAAAGGAAAAGTAACTTGTGCGGTGGCGATGCCACCGCACAAGCCGGTAGTTTTACATAAATTTAGCCATATAATGGGCCAGGTCAGCCACCCGCACGCTGTAAGCCCACTCGTTATCGTACCAAGCCAGCACCTTGACCAAGTTGCCCCCCATTACCAGGGTGTTCTCAGCATCTATGATGGAGGAATACTCATCCCCTTTGAAGTCCATAGATACCAGGGGGTCCTCCTCCACCCTCAGCACCTTAAGGCCCTGCTCCTCCCATTTCTTCTGCCAGCGCTTGTAAGCCTCGTTGACCTCTTCAGCGGTGGCCTCCTTTTCGGTAACGACCACCAGGTCAACGATGGAGACGGTAGGGGTGGGGACTCGCAGGGCGATGCCGTGCATCTTGCCCTTAAGCTGAGGGATTACCAGGTGTATGGCTTTAGCGGCACCCGTGGTGGTGGGGATGATGTTCATAGCGGCTGCCCTTGCCCGGCGGTAGTCTTTCTTATGCACAAGGTCCAGGATGCGCTGGTCGTTGGTATAGGAGTGGACGGTGGTCATAAGGCCCTTGGTAATGCCGAATTCCTTGAAGAGGACATAGGCCGCAGGAGCAAGGCAGTTGGTGGTACAGGAAGCATTGGAGATTATGTGGTGTTTTTCGGGGTCATATTCCTCGTGGTTGACGCCCATCACGACGGTGATGTCCTCGTTCTTGGCGGGGGCAGTGATGATGACTTTCTTAGCTCCAGCGGGGTCAATGTGAGCCTTGGCTTTAGCGGCATCCCTGAACACGCCTGTGGATTCCACCACTATATCAACTCCGAGCTCCCCCCAAGGCAGCTTTGCCGGGTCAGGTTCGGAGAGCACCTTAACCTCGTGACCATCCACGAGCATCCTGTCGCCTTCGACACGGATGTCCACATCAAAGCGCCCATAGTTGGAGTCGTATTTGAGAAGGTGGGCGTTCATATTGGCATCGGCTAAGTCGTTAATCGCTACCACCTCGAAAGAATCCCGGTAGTGTTCCCAGATTGCCTTGAATACCTGTCGCCCGATGCGGCCAAACCCATTGATAGCAACCTTAATCATCGCTACCTCCTCCTATCCTCGTTTTGATGGATTCCAAGCTTCTGCCTTGAGCTGGAAGCTCCAGGTTTAAGAAATTGCTTTGTTGCAAACAGGCTCGCCCGACTTAGCTGGATTTCCGATACGTCTGATAAATGTTCATTATGGTCTTAGCAAGCTTGTGGGGGTCATGCCGCCAGGGGCTTTCCCTATCTACGAGGTCCGCAGTGATGATTTTATATTCGCTATTTTTGCAGACAGGGCGCACAGGCTCTGCCGAAGGGATTTCGCAATCCAAGTTATCGTTTGCAAGCACAATGTCAAAGAGCCCCTTGCCCGTGTGCCTCTCCAAGGCCTCTATGTGGTCCTGCAATGTGAAGCCATCGGTTTCGCCTCGCTGGGTGGCTATGTTACACACGTAGATTTTCAAGGCTTTGGACACCCTGATGGCCTTGACGATGTCCTCCACCAGCAGGTTAGGCATAATGCTGGTAAACAGGCTTCCCGGGCCTATGATGATTATATCAGCCTCCAGGATAGCCCTTACGGTTCCAGGGTAAGCCCGCACCCTGCTGGGCTTGAGGAAGACCCTCTCGATGGTTCCTCCTGCTTTCGGGATGCGACACTCACCTTCCACCTGCCCTATATTGCCGGTCTCCGGTTCATGGACCTCGGCACAGAGGACAACGTTGTCCAATGTAGAAGGGAAGATGCGCCCCTGCACGGCCAGGACCCGGCTGGATTCCAGCAAAGCCCTTTCGAAGCTGCCGGTAATCTCAACCAGGGCTGTAATAAGGAGGTTGCCTAAGCTATGACCATCTAGTCCGGCTCCTTTACCGAACCGATATTGGAAAAGCTTGGTGAGGAGGGCCTCATCGTCCGCCAGGGCAGCAATGCAGTTGCGGAAATCTCCAGGAGGAGGGACACCAAGGTCCCTGCGGAGTCTTCCCGAGGAGCCGCCATCATCGGCGACAGTCACGATGGCAACGATGTTGTCTGTGAATTCCTTAAGCCCTCGGAGGAGGGTGGAAAGCCCGTGTCCTCCCCCTATGGCCACCACCTTGGGGCCACGGCTCCGTCGCCGGCGTTGATAAAGTGCCTCTGCCACGTCATTGGTTCCGGAGGGCAAGAGGGCTGAGAAGATGGAACGGGCGAGTTGCATCAGCGAGAAGCCGATTGCCAACACCCCGAGGCCGAAGAAGAGCACAGCCCTCCAAACCCTGTCTATGAACTGTAGGGTAAGGTAATAAAAGATGGGGGGAAAAGTCCAGGATTCGTAAATGTCCTTGAGCAGGTAAGCGAAGCCCAATCCCATAAATGTTATCCCGGCCATAAAGAGGATAACCCACCGTTTTACCCCCAGGCCGGGGTAAAGCCACTTGGAAATCTTCGATTTCTGCCAACTTCGCCACATTTCTGCCTTTTTTCTCCTCTACCTGTGAGACCATTGAATCAACCACTTCCTAAACCCGGGGGTTCATATCTTCAGCGGTTAAAGCGACAAGCCACACGGGAACGAACACCTGGAATTATACCATCGAGTGTAGGCAAAGTCAAAGCAGCAAAGTTGATCTCCTCTAAAATAGAACAGGAGCTTTGTATTCCCCAAACACCTTTCTCAGCACATCACATATCTCTCCCAGCGTGGCATAAGCTTCCACACATTCGATGAATAGAGGCATAAGGTTATCCTGCCCTCGGGAAGCTTCCTCCAAATCCCGCAGCAATTTCTGCACCCGCTGGTTGTCCCTCTTCTTGCGGAGGGTTTCGAGCCGGGCCCTCTGCTGTTCTTGCACTGCCGGGTTTACCCGGAGGAGCTTGAGGGCTTTTTTCTCCTCTTGCATTACGTATTCATTTACCCCTACTATGATTCGCTTCTTGGCCTCTATTTCCTTCTGATAACGGTAAGCACTTTCCATTATTTCCCTCTGGATGTACCCGGCCTCGATAGCCCGCATAGCCCCGCCTAGGGCATCAATGCGTTTTATGTATTCCTCAGCCTGTTTTTCAATCTCATTGGTGAGGTTTTCCACGAAATAGCTCCCGGCGAGAGGGTCCACGGTATCCGTTACCCCCGATTCACAGGCGATAATCTGTTGGGTGCGGAGGGCTATGCGCACGGCTTCCTCGCTTGGCAGGGCTAAAGCCTCGTCGTAGGAGTTCGTGTGCAGGGATTGAGTACCACCTAACACAGCGGCAAGGGCCTGGAGGGTGACTCGGATAACGTTGTTTAGGGGTTGTTGGGCGGTGAGGGTGCATCCGGCGGTCTGAGTGTGGAAGCGCAGCATCCACGAGGCAGGCTTTTTGGCCCCAAAGCGTTCCTTCATTATGCGGGCCCAGAGGCGGCGGGCTGCCCGGAATTTCGCCACTTCCTCGAAGAGGTTGTTGTGGGCGCCGAAGAAGAAAGAGATGCGGGGGGCGAAAGAATCCACGTCAAGCCCTCGCTTAATAGCTGCCTCGACGTAAGCGATGCCATCGGCTAAGGTGAAGGCCACCTCTTGCACGGCGGTAGCCCCGGCCTCCCGGACGTGATAGCCGCTGACGCTTATGGTATTCCAGCGGGGCATCTCTCGGCTGCAATATTCCATAATATCCACAGCAAGGCGCAAGGAAGGTTCGGGCGGGAAGATGTAGGTTCCCCGAGCTACATATTCCTTGAGGATGTCATTCTGTACAGTACCCCGGAGGACTTTCGGGTCTACGCCCTGTTTTTTAGCTACGGCAATGTACATCGCCAGGATGATGGGAGCGGTAGCATTGATGGTCATTGATGTGGATACCTTATCCAAAGGGATGCCATCGAAGAGGCGTTCCATATCTTCGAGCGAACTTATGGCTACCCCTACCCGGCCAACTTCGCCCAATGCCATAGGGTGGTCGGCATCGTAGCCAGTCTGGGTGGGCAGGTCGAAGGCTATCGAGAGCCCCGTCTGGCCTTGCTCCAGGAGGTATTTGAAGCGGGCGTTTGTCTCCTCAGCAGTAGCATAGCCCGCATACTGGCGCATCGTCCAGAGGCGGCCCCGGTACATCGTGGGATACACCCCTCGGGTGAAAGGGTACATCCCGGGGAAACCCAGGTCCCGGATGTAATCCAATTCCGCTGTATCTAAGGGCGTATAAAGCCTCTTAACCTCGATTTGAGAGTGGGTCTCGAAGCGCTCCCGGCGTTCGGGAAAGCGCTCCAGGGCAGGTTTGAGGACTTTCTCGCTCCATTCCTTCTCCAAGTCCCTAAGTTCATCCATAGGCCCTCCTTGGCCTCCACTGGGCAGACTTAGGCCCAAGCTTGTGATTTTTAATTGCACAGGAAGAAGGGCTATTTCTCCGACGGCAGCTTCACACGAGAAAGCCTGGGCCAGGGCTAAAAGCCCCGGCCTGAGCAGTGAAAGCCCGCCTTTGGCGGGCTTGCCAGGGCGCTTCCAGCGCCCTTTCTCTGCTCAGCCGGGAGCTTTGAGCTCCCGGCCCTCCCTCCGTTG
>DRAO01000352.1 GCA_011041825.1 Chloroflexota bacterium | reverse complement strand
TTGCCTCTTCCTATCACGGTTTGCGTCGCCTGAATTTGCGTCCGGAAGACACCGTGGTGATCTTCGGCGATGGCCCTATCGGCCTGTACGCTTCGCAAGTTGTCCGAGCTCGGGGCGTGGAGCATGTGATGCTCATAGGCCACCACGATCATCGGCTGGAGGTGGCCGCCGGATTCGGAGCCACGGTGGTCAACAGCCACCGCCAAGACCCGGTAGAAGCGGTGGCCCGCTTCACCGATGGTCGTATGGCTGATCTGGTCGTCGAGGCCACCGGTGCGGCCAAGGTGATGCCCGCAGTGCTGAATTCCACGGCCAAAGGGGGCACAGTCCTGCTGCTGGGCGTCTTTCACCACGAGGCTCCGCTCAACCCCGCTCCCATTATCCGCCACGAATTGCGGGTTGTAGGGAGCTTCTGTTACAGTAAAGAGGCTTTCGCTGCGAGCTTGGAGCTTCTCCGCCGAGGTTGTGTGCGTATTGACTCAATCGTCACTCACGTCTTCCCGCTGGAGGAAATCGGCCGGGCACTGGAGTTGCTCAAACGGCGGGAGGCCATCAAAGTGATTCTGGAGCCGTAAAAAGCCATAAGATAGCGAGGTGGTTATGATTTGGCGTGTTAACCTGACCACGGGAACCATCACTCAAGAGCCAGTGCCCCCTGAGTGGCAGGGGCTTGGAGGGCGGGCGTTGACCTCGGCCATCGTTGCCGCCGAGGTGCCGCCATTGGCTGACCCACTGGGACCGGCCAACAAGCTGGTTTTTGCGCCGGGACTGCTGGGCGGGACCACTGCTTCCAGTTCGGGCCGCCTGTCGGTGGGGGGCAAAAGCCCGCTGACTGGCGGCATCAAAGAGAGCAATGTCGGCGGTTCGCCCGGTGCCAAGCTGGCCCGCCTGGGCATCACTGCCCTGATCATCGAGGGGCAAGCTGCTAAGGGGCAGTGGTTCGTGTTGGAGGTCACCCCGAAGGGGTTGGGACTGCTGGATGCAAAGGACCTGGCCGGGTGTAAGATTTACGAGACGGTTGCCCGCCTGCGGGCTGGGCGCAACCGGCATACTGCGGTCATAGCCATTGGCCCGGCAGGGGAAATGCGTCTTTCGGCGGCAGCTATCGGCGTCACCGACATAGACGGCATACCTGCCCGTCACGCAGCACGGGGCGGGCTGGCTGCCGTGATGGGAGCCAAAGGGCTCAAAGCCATCGTCATAGACGATGCGGGAAGCGAGCCCGTCCCCCTGGCCGATGCGGAGCTCTTTCGCCGAACGGCCCGCCGCTTTGCCCAGGCGCTGCGTGAGCATCCTTCCACCGGCAAATCCCTGCCGATTTACGGCACCAGCGTGCTAGTCAATGTCATCAACGAACTGGGCGGGTTGCCTACCCGCAACTTCCGCAGCGGGAAATTCGAGGAAGCCGAGCGTATTAGTGGTGAGGCCCTTCACGACCTGATCGTGGCACGAGGTGGCAAGACGACGCATCCCTGTATGGCCGGGTGCGTCATCCGCTGCTCCAACGTCTTCCTAAATGCGAAAGGGGAAGAGCAGACACGGGGCTTCGAGTACGAAAGCATCGTGATGATGGGGGCCAACTGCGGTATCGGTGACCTGGACGTCCTCGCCCGGATGAACCGCCTCTGCGACGAATACGGCCTGGATACGATAGAGATTGGCAACACTCTGGCCGTGGCGATGGAGGCTGGCCTGGCCGAGTTCGGCGATGGGGAGAAAGCAATTGCCTTGATCAAGGAAATCGGTGCAGGGACGCCGCTGGGGCGGATTTTGGGCCACGGCGCAGCCGTCACCGGGCGGGTCTTCAGTGTCTCCCGTGTGCCCGTTGTGAAGGGTCAGGGCCTTCCGGCTTACGACCCCCGTGCTCTAAAGGGAACAGGCGTCACCTTCGCCACCTCGCCTATGGGCGCTGATCACACCGCCGGCAATGCGTTGCCCGGCACTGTTCTTCCCGGGGTGGGGAAGCTGGACACGAAGCAACGTGAGCACCAGGTCGAGCTTTCCCGCTATCTCCAGGAGCTGGCCCTCATCTTTGACAGCGTGGGCCTTTGCTGGTTCACCCGAGGGCCAATCCTGGCGGACAACAGCTTGTTGCTGGATTTGCTCAAAGGGCGCTTCGGGCGTGAGTTCAGTATGGATGACCTGTGGGCTATGAGCCGGGAGACGCTCCGGCGTGAGCTGGCTTTCAACAGGGCGGCTGGCTTTGGCCCGCAGGATGACCGCTTGCCCGATTTCTTCCTGACCGAGCCGCTGCCTCCCTATGGCCTGATCTTTGACATCAGTGAGGACGAATTGCAGGAGACTCTGGCAGGGCTTGGCTGATGTAGATTAACGCCGATTGAGCAGATGGTTCTCTGGGAAGGAAAAGCGATGGCTAAAGGTCCGCTTTCCGATATAGTGGTGATAGACCTCTCCCGCATCCTGGCAGGCCCATATTGCACGATGCTCCTGGGCGACTTGGGAGCCGAAGTCATCAAGATTGAGGTTCCCGGCAAGGGCGATGGCTCTCGTCAATGGGGGCCGCCTTGGGCAGGTGGTGAGAGCGCTTATTATCTCTCCATCAACCGCAACAAGAAGAGCATCACCCTCAATCTCAAATCCGAGAAGGGTCGGGAGATACTCCGCAAGCTCATCGAAAAAGGCGATGTTTTGGTGGAGAACTTTCTCCCTGGCACGATGGAGCGTTGGGGTCTGAGTTATGAAGAGGTAAGTGAGATCAATCCTCGTATCATCTACTGTTCGATAACTGGTTATGGTCAATATGGGCCTTATAAAGACCGTCCCGGCTACGATTTTATCATCCAGGCTCAGGGCGGGATAATGAGCATCACCGGCCCACCGGAGGGGCCGCCGATGAAAAGGGTGGAGCATAGGCTTTGCGCCACAGAGGCCGGAACCCCAGATCATCGGTTCTTTCTCATCCCTCACTTCCGTTTTTCACTTTTCCTTCAACATTACCTCTCCCGTTGTGGCGTTGATGAGAAAGCGGTAGCAGCCAAGGTAATAAACTTCCCATTCGATGGGTGGATTGCAGAAGTATAGCTTTGGGTTCAGAAGAGGGGACCCTTCTTCACGGCATTGTTTCCCACCGTTCTCCTCGGCAATACGTATAGCTTCCGGGCTGTCAATGGCCCAATCGGTCGCATCGCCTATTTCCGGACACTCCATCCGGGACCATCCCCTTTGATCGGTGCCGCTAACCTTCCCCTCTCTGATGACCACCACGTAACTTTTTCCCATTTCGGGGTCGGCAAAGTAGTACGCCCAGGCTGCCGCCTTGCCGTTGAGTTTCACTTCATCGTAGGCTTTAACCTGATAAAGCCGGGCGTTGGGGCTCCACTCCCTGGCCTTCTGCTCCGCCAGAGGGTAGCCTTCTTTGGCGGTAAAGGTTTTCAGGGGAGGTGCCTCCTTCCCGGTGGCGGGTGTTCCCTCAGTCGCCGGAGCGGTGGCCTTTTTCCCTTCCTCCCTAACCCCCGCAGGGCGTGAAGGGGAGCAGGCCAGGGCTGCCACGAGCAAAGCCGCCAGGGTTATCAGGATTATAACCCGCTTCTCGGCCATTCTCACCACCTCCTCTTACTCCTCAAATGATGCTGTGTCTGTACCGGCGAAGGCTCCTTAACAAGCTTATCTTGTGTGCGCTTGAACAATGCATCCCACTGAAGTTCATCCTGCAAGTCTAGGATATGTCAAATTATAATTGACCTTGTGCAATTTGCCAATCAGAAAGATATTGCCCTGCCTAACGACCAAGCTCACCTGCCGCTATGGAGCGCCAGCGGAATAGCAGTCAAGTGGAGCGCTTTGTTAGGACAATTTATCGATAATTTCTTGTGCCCCCTTAACATCAACTACGACCCGGGTATAGTCGAAATCTGTAAGATCAAATACCAGGCAATCTTCACGAAAATGTGTGTTCCAAAACTCTTTTCGCCCTGGTCCATAGTAAGTGCCAGCAGCTATTACTTTGGGTAAATATGTCCCTGGAGCTCTTAACCAAGGTGGCTTGAGTTCTTTGGGCCGAAGATATACTTTGTTGATTGACTTGCGCGGTATTGTCAGCTTACCCTTAAATGACCAAAGCTTATCGAACCCTTCTACTTCAATCTCTACCGTTTCATCTGTAATGTTGACTGTATTCATTTCTTCCTCTCCTAATTATTAGGATTTCTTCCACCTATATCCAATGGGTTTTAGACGGCAGTTGTTCGTCCTAAACCCCCATCCGGTTGTGTTATGCGGATTTTTGAGAAGCCGGTGGGGTTTTACGATGAATTAGCACCTCCGGGCAGATGCACGTTTAGCCGAGGCCGGATTTCCAGGCGGAGGTAAGGGGATTTAAACTGTGGTGACTTTGTAGAAGCTTGAGGGTGAATAAACAAGCTCCCAGTTCCCAAGGAAACTGCCCGCTGCGTTAATGAGGCCGGCGCTTCCGAATAAGAAATCCCCCTTTTTAAAACTCCCGCATAAAAATAGCAACAAACACAACTCACCCCTAATTATAACGAAAAAACACTGATAGTCAAATGGAGGAAGTGTGACTGAGTCTGTAACAGTTTAGTAGGTTAACAAAAAGCCATCGGCTTGTTTGTAATTTTAGCCTGAGAAGACCAGGCTAAAACTATGGATAAGGAGGGCAAGCCGATGGCTGGGGAGATTTTACCACAGGATGCATCTAATTGGCAAAACTGGGAAGAGGAATGCTACCAGGAGG
>DRAO01000273.1 GCA_011041825.1 Chloroflexota bacterium | reverse complement strand
GGTGGATGGTTGCTTATGAAACTGATTATACAAATTCCCTGTTATAATGAGCAAGACACCCTCCCATACACAATACGTGACTTGCCTCGGTCATTGCCGGGGGTAGAAGAAATAGAATACCTTGTCATAGATGATGGCAGTACAGACCGCACGGTAGAAGTAGCACGGGAGTTAAAGGTACACCACATACTGCAACTCCCCAGGCATATGGGCTTGGCCTCGGCTTTTGTTGCCGGATTGGAAGCCGCATTAGCCTTGGGAGCGGACATCATCGTCAACACGGATGCCGATAACCAGTATAGGGGGGAGGACATCGAACGTTTGCTCCAACCGATTCTGGAGGGTAAGGCGGATATAGTGGTAGGGGATAGGGGTGTAGCAACCGTAGCACATTTCTCCCCTCTCAAGCGTTTCCTTCAATGTCTGGGAAGCTGGGTGGTGAGCCTGGCCTCGGGGGTCTCCATCCCTGATGCTACCAGTGGCTTTCGTGCCTTGACCAGGGAAGCCGCCTTGAGGACAATTGTCCTAAGCGAGTATTCCTACACGCTGGAAACCCTCATCCAGGCGGGGGCCCGCAAAATGGCAGTGGAATACGTCCCTGTGCGGGTCAACCCTCAAACCCGCCCCTCTCGCCTTATGCGAAGCATCCCTGAGTATATCTTCAAATCCGCTGCCACCATTATCCGGATTTACACTATGTATAAACCCCTCCGGGTCTTCCTCAGCATCGGGTTCGTGATGATTATTGGAGGTATATCTCTGGGCGTGCGGTTCCTTTACTTCTTCCTTACGGGGAGAGGGGCTGGGCACATTCAATCATTAATCTTGGCCGCAATCCTCACCATTGTGGGCTTCCAGATCTGCCTTATCGGCCTCATCGCTGACCTGATAGGCTTCAATCGTAAGATGCTGGAGGAATTGCTGTACAGGTTACGGCGCTTGGAATTGAACCTGAGTGAAGGAGCACCTGATGGGACACACAATAATTGCTAAGGACCAAAATAGGGGGAGGATGGGGAGGTATTTCTCTGAAATCTGGCGCTATAGGGATTTGCTGTACAGCCTTGTGGTGCGTGACCTGAAAGCCAGGTACAAGAACTCCGTTTTGGGAATCCTTTGGTCCCTGTTCAACCCCTTGCTGATGATGCTTATATTCACCTGGGTCTTTACGGTGATGTTGCCCCACCAAAACATCCGTGCTTTCCCCGTGTTCTTCTTGTGCGGCCTCCTGCCCTGGAACTACTTCACCGGGGCTTTGGTCTCGAGCACCGCCAGTGTAGTTAACAACGCTCACCTGATTAAAAAAGTCTACTTCCCCCGGGAAGTGCTCCCGATAAGCGCAGTGCTCTCCAATTTGGTGCACTTCCTCATAGCTTTAATCGTGCTCTTTGCCCTTATGTTGGGATTTCGCATTCCCTTATCCAAATGGCTTCTCCTCCTGCCCCTTGTCATCCTTATCCAAACCATCTTCATCAGCGGGATGGGTCTTATCCTTTCCACGGTTAACGTCTTTTACCGGGATGTGCAACACATCCTTGAGGTGCTGCTCCTGGCCTGGTTTTTCCTCACCCCTATTTTTTACCCCATTGATATACTACCACGTAGTTATCAACTGGGAGGCATCTCTATAGATGTGTGGAGGTTGATGCGCATCATTAACCCTATGGCCTCTATAATAGCTACGTACAGGGACATCCTCTACTGGGGCAGGATGATAGGACTGGATTTCCTGGCCAGAACGGCTCTTACAGCCTTGGGCTTCTTAGTGATTGGCCTGATCGTCTTTCACAAGTACAGTCCCGTGTTTGCAGAAGAGGTGTAGCTTATATGTCATCGCACAAACCCGGCCTTTCCTCGCCCCTGCTTAGCTCCATAAGCCTGACGGCAAGGTTTAGGGTTGAATGTAAGGCTGCTCACGTAATGGTAAATTTTGGCAAAAGGCTCCTCCTGCCGCTCATCGGAGTGGTCTTAAGTGTAACGCTGCTGCTTCTGGCAGGCTCATTAAACCCCGCCGAGGGAGAACCAGTTCAAAGGGCAGTTGGGGATTTCTCTCCTTCCTTTACCGTAAGCTTGCCCATTATCTTAAACAATTACGAAGCCCCATCTTTGTTATTCTGTAGATTTGGGATAGGAGTGTCCGGAGAAATTGAGCAATATGATGTTACACCTCTGCGTATAGGCTGGTACGTGGATTGGGGTGCCACCCAGAATCCGGCTCGTCCGGGAGGAATGGAATACTGGCCCGTTGTAAGGCTCGAACAAACGGGGCCTGACGAGTATTCATATAGACCCTCCGGGGCAGCATTGGAAGCGGTGGTGGCCTCAAATCCGGGTGCCATCTGGCTTATCGGCAATGAACCTGACCGCAGGCGGTGGCAGGATGATGTAGAGCCTCACGTGTATGCCAAAGCCTACCATGAGTTGTACCATCTGATAAAAAGCCTGGACCCTTCCGCCAAAGTAGCGGTAGGGGGCATTGTCCAGCCCACTCCGTTGCGGCTCCAGTACCTTGATATGGTGCTGGATGCTTACCAAGCTTATTACGGTGAAAAATTGCCCACCGACCTCTGGAACATCCACAACTTCATCTTGAGGGAGGAAGCAGGGAACTGGGGAGCAGGCATCCCTCCTGGCATTACAGTCACACAAGGGATGTTATATGAACTATGGGAGCACGATGACATCGAGATTTTCAAGGAGCAAATCTTCGCCTTCCGCCGCTGGATGAAGGAACACGGCGAGCAGGACAAAGCCCTCATCGTATCCGAATACGGCGTTTTGATGCCTAAGTGGTTATGCGATGGCGATGAGTCCCAATATGACCCCTACTGTGGCTACAAGCCCAACGGCAAACCCAACGGGCGCCCCTTCAGCGAGGAGCGAGTCAAGGCCTTTATGACCGCCACCTTCGACTTCTTCCTGACGGCCACCGACCTTGAGTTGGGTTATCCTGCCGATGGATACAGGCTAGTACAAGGGTGGGCCTGGTACAGCCTGAACGACAAAAACTTCAACGGCAACCTCTTCGACCCTTATACACTTCAGATGACGGCTTATGGCGACCAATTTGCTGCCTATACCCAAGCCCTGACGCCCACGGTGAACTTGATAGCCGTGCGAGCCTGGGCAGAGCCTGTTATCAGCGGAGGGAAGCTCGTCACAGCCACCCTCCGGGCTCAAATATCCAACGCCGGCAACATACCCGTGCGGGTTCCAATCACCGTCGCCTTTTACGACGGCCCTCCCGATGAGCCTTCTTCTTCCATCATCGGCTCCCCCCAACTCATAACCGGTACTCTGAAGGGATGTGGCGACTACAGGGAAGTGACCGTAAAATGGGCGGGCTTGACGACCGGAACACATTCCTTCTTCGTGAAAGTGGAACCCGTTCCCGGAGAAGAGGAAGCCGATAATATAGCACAGGGTATGGTATTGGTGGGGGAGTATAAAGTTTTCCTACCTTTAATCGTCAAGCAGTAGCACTGCATTCATTTGCTTTTTCCCTCCAAATTGGTTAAGATATAATATATTGTGAGAGACCTCGATGGGGAAGAGAAGCAAAAGCCGTAAGAAGCGGCGTCGCTGGAAGAAAGCAGCCTCTAAGCAGCTGGCATCGCTGCCTAATTTACTACAGAAAGCCCGAAAAGCCTTGCAGAGAGGGGACGAAGACACGGCCCTCAGGGCCCTGGAAAAGGCCTATGCTCGGGATCAGAGCCCTCCCCTCGTGCACGGCCTGGCGGAGCTATGCCTCCGTAAGGCTCTGTACCTGATGGGCCGCTATAAAAGTGCCGAGGCTATCAACCGGGCCATCGAGAGGCTTGAAAGGGCCAGGGCTCTGAGGCCTGAAGACCCACGCTTTTCTTATTATCTGGGCTTAGCTCACCATCGCATGGGCGAGTTGGAACAGGCCATTTCTTTTTACAAGCAAACCCTCGAACTCGATTCCCACCACTCTCGTGCGGCTTACCATTTGACCCTGGCCCTGCTGGAGAAAGGGGATGCCCCCTGGAATGGCCCAGCCTGGGATTTGCTTTCCCCCCAGCAACAGGGTGACCTCAGGGCCGCTGACGCCCTGCTTCAGGGCGAGAACCCGAAAGGCGATGAATTACACCCCCTCTGGAAGGGCTTGGGATACCTGGCTCAGCGACGCAGGAACTTCGCCCAGGCAGCCGTTCACTTAGAACAGGCAGCTAACTCACAAACCCGCAAACCCGCATACTCGCACCTGGCTCAGGCTTACCTGGGCAACCTGACCTGGCGGGGTGGAGATGAGGAGAGGGCCTTTACCCTCTGGCAGCAAGCAGCCCAGGGCCTGTCCGACATCCCCTGGCTGGAGAGGAACCTGGCAATAGCCTGTGTGAGCGCTGCTCACCGTGCTTTGGAAAATGACAACCCGGAAGAGGCCCTTTCCCTGGCCGAGAAAGCATTGACCGTGATACCTGACGATGCCTTTGCTAAGGATATAGCTGCCCAGGCCCACTTCCTGCTGGGCAACGAAGCGGCCAGGGAAGGCCGTTGGGAAGAGGCCCTGGCTCACTGGGAGAAAGTCCGGGATTTGGGTAAAATCAGCAGACCCCTGTTGAGAAACCTGGCCCTGGGTTATGAACGCACAGAGGATTTGGAGATGGCAGCCGAAGCCTGGAGGGAATTCCTGCGTCGCCGTCCTCGCAAGCCCGACCACCCTGAAGCCCTGCCGCCCCAGCAGGAAACCCTG
>DRAO01000279.1 GCA_011041825.1 Chloroflexota bacterium | reverse complement strand
TGCTTAACGTTACCACGGAATGATAAACCTTATCGGAGAAGGTATTATCATCCCTGATACCACCAATGTAATACAAGGAGGCGGTAAGCTCGCTGTGGGGATAGATAACCATAGCTCCACTGCTGAGGCCAACTGGCAACGACACAGGTAAGGTAACCCAGGGTTGAAGGGAACCATCGGCGTTTATGGTGGTGGAGTAGACTTCACGGCGGCGGGTGCCGAACTCATCATCCCCACCTGCCACGAAAATTTTCCCCATATAGGCCACAGCACTGAGGTTATTCAATTTCAATGGAAGGCGATGGGAATCCACAACCCACTCGCCTGCCAAACCCAAGGGCAACAGCCTGACGCCTTCCCTGCCAGGCTCGCTGGTGAGAGCGGTCCTCTCGAAAGAACCAGCGATGAAATCATCCACCGAATCCTCCTTTACCGAGAGGACAAAGGAGAAACCCGGGAAGACCGGGGTGAGGAGCCAGAAGAGCAGGATTAGCACACCGGCCTCTAGGGAGAAAAAGACTATCTTCACCCAGGCCCTTGGAAGCCGCATAGAGTTTAACCTCCTTTCGATTCCCATCTGCTGGCTTGTCAAACCGAACAGGATATCCTATAAGGCGGCAAAGCCCGCCCCACAAATGCTCCCTCTCCTTAATTTATCCCTTAAGGGGAAAAAGAAGACAATCGCAATTGGGGGCATCCCCCACCTAAGTGGTGGAGATGCCCCCTCTCTTGAGGAAAACTCCTGAGCCCCCTTTCCTGAGCCATTATCAGGGACAAGTCAAGGTTGAACTGGTCTTCAAATAGAGGTTAATGTTGACAACCTCATAACCAGGAGAATCTGAAATCTCAACCGTAGGCAATTCCTCCAGAGGTATGCCGCCCAAGGAATCCGTCAGGATGTCATAGCGAAGGCCATCCTTCTCCACCCAAGCTGCCAGCTGATAAACCCCTGGTTCCACGCCCAGGAATTGGAAGGCACCACCTTCGGAGGCCGTGGTAGTTCGATAGACCTGACCATCCTTGTAGAGAATCACCGTAGCCTGGGAACCGGGGGCAGGGTATTCCTTCACCTGGCATATCTCATCACAGATGTGCTGAACCCGTTCGGCTATGCTCTCGTAAATCTGCTCCAGTTCATCGGGGCCGGGAGCCACGAAGAAGTGCGGCTTGGATGGGTCGGTATCAGGCGAAGCGATGGCCCTGAGCAAATCGTACTGGAAGTTATCACCGATAGCAATGGAGAAAACTATGGCTCCCAGGCCGCCCTCCTCCACCAGCTTCTTGGCCTGGTTGGCCTGGTTCACAGCATCATCAATGGCTGGCTGGTTACAAGGCGGGCTTGTCTGCCAGCTTGCTCCCTGGAATCCGGTCCACTCACCGTTCAGGCGGATGTTGGCAATACCGTCGGAGGCCAGGATTATCACCGGGATATTGGTTTCTTTATTGGGGGAGTTGGCCAAAATATCGTTGGCCTTCTGAAGCCCCCCGGCTATAGGGGTACCTCCGTTTGCGTACAAGCTTTGAATCTTCTGCCTGACGTAGGAGATGTTGGCCGTAAGGTCTGACTGGATCTGTCCACGGGCGTGATACCTGCTCCAGTAACCACTGCACAGGAGCGGGTACCAGTTACCATAGTAGACATAGGGGAAGCTCACCAGGGCCACCCTGTCCCCCTCTTCAGGCTGGAGGTAATCCAAGAAGGTGAGCAGGACGTTCTTAGCGGTATCTATCTTCCTCTCCCGGCTGGAGCCCTGACCCCAGTAATCACGCATACTACCTGATGTATCAATAACCAGCACCACATCCACCGGGATATGGGTCACCTCGCTGCAATCCTGCAGTTCGTCTATCTTAAGCGCCTGGATGGAGACGGTTCCCACGATGTTCTTGTTATAAGTGGGGGGAGGCGGGCCTTCGCCCGAGACCACAGCACATACTCCGTAGGAGACGCATCCTGCCAGGTCAGCCGGTTCAGCCCAGCGTTCAAACTCCCCTATTATGACCTTGTCTCCCGCTCCGAAGCTGCTGAAATCGTAGTCAGGGGGATATGAGCCCTTCTGGTGGTGGTAATAAGCTTTTATCTTGAACCGGGCAAAGCCCACTATCCTGTACTCCGCATTAGCTCCCTGTCCCCTGGCTTCATCATAGACAATCAAGGTTACCGAGGAGGGCAACTCCCCATCTATCCGCTTGCGAAGCTGCTCCCGAACGCCGCTACCCCATTTTACCCCGGGAACACCCGAAACCCAATCTCCTACACTCCACTTCCCACTCCTTGAAGTATCGGCCATATTCTGGACAAGGACCTGTTCGCTGGGTGGCTGATCTCGCCACCGAATCCATCCAAAGTTGCCGGGAGCATCAGCGTCCCCTTTATCCCATATGATGTACTCTGCGCCGAAAACAGGCTCACCACCAGTGCTATCAAACACCGAGTCGCTTACAGCGATGGGGAACAGGCTCTCCGCCGAGCAGGAACCACACACGATACGGGCCTTGGCATCGGCAAGGGCCTCTAGTTCGCTAAAGCCAACGAGTTGGGCGAAGTAAGTACCTATCATCTTATCGGCCTCCACCAATACCCCGGATGCATTGCTCGGAGGAGCATTGTTGTCCGCTGGTATTCTCCCCAGGATGTTCCCGTCATCATCCAAGTAATATGCTTCTATCTGGTCCTGTTGCCAGGAGAGGCCGTTCCTCTCTATATAATCCCTCACGGCCAGCAGCACATCTTGATTCGTGACATTGGGGATAGTGAGTTTATGTGCTCCAGCTATTGCCGCCGCTTCAGCAGCATTCTTCACAATGCGCCGCTGGGCATAATAGTTACCCACATCAATCACGAAAGCCAAGAGGGCAAGAAAGGCTATGATTGACAATGCGATAATTAAAATGGATTGGCCTTTTTCCTTTTTCATCCTAACCTCCTTCCCTGAACTTCACTCAAAGAAAGAACCCGCAGTAGCCTCAAGCCGTATAGGTGGTACAACTGTAATCACCTCGTCAGCGCTAAAGGGGTTCGGCAATCTAAAAGCAAAGGCATCTATGGTGTAGCGCACGGTGACCTCGAAGAACCCCCCCGGGACCCTTTCCTCAGGAGGGGGACTGATGATTATCTGCATTGGGTAAGGTTCGGTGGTGTTAAGCACACCTGCCTGGCTCTTTATGTATTCGATCAGGGGAGCATCAATTTGATCAGGATGCTCGCTATTCCACTGCGCCAGCGTTTGGGCATTATCCAGCATATAGGATACACCCCTGCGGGCCATTTGGTCAATGGTGATGTACGTGTAAAACACCATACCAAAGGCCACAACCCCTATCATAAGGGCTAGGATTATGAACAGGGACAACGTAAATTCAATAAGTGCTTGACCTCTCTCCCTCCTCATAGATTTCATTCCCCTCTGATAGGCATTGTCACTTGGGCGGAGATTTGATAGCGATTTGGCAGACCGAACCTCCCAAAGAAAGGCACTTGCATAGTGCTGGCGAAAGTTGAAAGCTCATACATCACCCTTACCGTCACTGGGTTACCCGGCGCCACTCCATCTTCCACCACAGGCAAGTAGATATGCAGGTACTCAGTGTTCAAATCCGCTCCCAGCACTTCATAGGTTATACGTGCCCTGTACTGCTCATACAGCGGATCATCCTCAGGGTTATAATCGGGCTCCTGAATTTCCCGAAGCCAGCTAGGGTGATTTGAAGCGAAAATACAACCCGCCCTTGCTGCGCTTAACACGTTCAGGTAAGCGAAGAAAATCTGGGCAAATTCGAACAGGACAAGCAGTAAGATCAGTAAAAAAGATACACCTATTGTTATTTCTACCAGACTTTGCCCTTTCTTCCTCCCGTATTTCATCATTTCACCTTTGCATTTAACTTCGATTATATTATAACACGCCTTTTTTAAATCCGCTACCCCGGTAGCTCCAAGGGTGTTGAAAAATTGCCATTCCCATTTTATTTGATGAGCATCCTTTGCCCGAGGCGGGTTAAAAAAGCCTTTTGAGGGTATTTTCTTGCACGGCGGCTTCGCCGCCGTGCAAGAAAATACTACTCTTTCCCCCTTAGCTCCCGGGGGCAGGTTTAACCCCGGAGTTTTTCAACACCCTCGTAGCTCCCCACTTAATCGTGGTCGCATAAAAAGTGGGATTTTGACCCAGAAAGAGGTGTTCTTGTCAGCAGCTTCACCACCGGCAAAAATGACTCCCTTCCCTATTTTGAATAGCCCTTGGTAAGGTGAAGCCCTGTCATACGACAGGGCTTCACCTTCTTACTTAGGTCTCAGGTCTTGGTGAGGTGCGCCCGGTCCTAAATGTTGGCTACGATGTTGCTGAACACGTTACCAATCGCTGGGCCTAGAATCATCAGGACAGCGATAACGACGATGGCCACCAGCACCAGGATCAGGGCGTACTCAACCAGACCCTGACCTTCCTCTCGCCTGAGCAACATAGCTGTTCACCTCCTTTCCCCAATCAATGTTAAAGAGGGAACCCCTCTTACTAAACACATAATTTCACTTTCATTATATATTACATATGACTGAAAGGACAATAGTACAATGGTACCAATTCCCCTTCCTTGCCCCCACCCTGGGGTAACACTGCCAACCACGATTATAGTCTTTTGCAAAAGTCCATACACAGGGGGAACTATTCCCCAGGTTAATTAAGGGAGGAAATTTCGGGGGACACCCCCATGCCCCT
>DRAO01000197.1 GCA_011041825.1 Chloroflexota bacterium | reverse complement strand
TCTCCGGTCTGACCGTGGGGAAATACGAAACCCAACTGGTCATCGAGGCCGAAGAAGAGGCAAAGGGTAGCCCACAGATCATCCCTGTTACCCTGATTGTGGCGGAGGAAGTGTACGGGTCGTACCTGCCGCTGGTGGTGCGGGATTAATGGTTTGTCAAGGCCCTTTTTGCCAATGGCAAAGGGTGTGTCCCAAATTTGTCGGGATAAAGTCAAAGGCTTGGGCCTGAAGAGGGGATTCAACTTGAACAATTGAGGGTTTTGAGATACAATGCATAAGAGCCAACCTCGTGGGTTTTGATTGAGATGGGTACATTGTACCCTATTTCACGGGTTGGCTCAAATTCATTATGGGCAAACGCAGGCCCCTTTTTCAGCCCTATTACGAAGCTTAGAGGCCAGTTTCAGCTACCTGTATGTCCCCAACGTGATACGCTCACGGTGTCAGGCCAAATCTTGCTGCAGCTTGCATTAATCGCCTCAGTATGGTAAGTTAAGTATGCACAGAGAGCAGGTTATTTCTTCGAGAGCAGCTTCGCTGCCGTCGAAGAAATTATTATGAGGAGGCACCTAATTCCACTATGCTTATACTTCACGGGACCTGGCTGATAGGAAGAGGCTTCCTCCTGTGGGCTGAGAAGGACGAGATACCCGCCAAGGGGTCTCCCCGGAGCGAAGAGGAGACCCCTTCTCATCCGTATGCTGTCCAGGCAGGAGAACTAGGAGAGGTGCTTCGTCACGTTGCCTTGACGGAATCCGGTGCTGCCTCCGAACTATCCGAACTCGCCTTCCTCCCCTCCATCAGGAACGTCCCCCTCCCCTCGCCGGAGCTCATCCGCACGGGGGTCAAGGCGCCCCAGGCCAAGCGCCCCCGTCTGCAATCCTGGCGCATCCCCGGCCTGCTGATGCCTCCACTTCAAGCTTTTGACCTGTTGCTGTCCCTGCCAGTGGTGGGCCCCCTGACCCGGAGCGTGTTCCTAGGGAGCGACATCCGCTTCTGGGGCCAGGCGGCCCGCTGGGTGGCCGAGATGCTGGCCGGACAGCGCTTCGTGCCCATCCTGGAGGAAGAGGAAGGCCGTTTCCGGGCCCGATGGGTTCCGGTCATACAGCCTCCCAGGGACACCGGGAACCTGCGCACCTTGGTGGGTGCGATGCCTCCCGTGTGCCGGGCTTTCACGCCTAACCCCGAGGAAGCCCCCTCACCGGATGTGGTGCTGCGGGACTTCGTGGAGCAGGTGGTGGATAAAGCCGTGCGGGAGTGGGGCAGGGAGGCCGCTCCTCAGATTCCTTCCCGCAAGCGCAGCGCCGCCTCCCTGTGGCTCAGGGCCCTCTTCGCCCCGGATGGGAACATCGAAGCCGATGAACGGCAGCGCAAATCCCTTTCCCGCCTGGCCCGCAAGCTCCAGGAATGGCAGGAGGTCCTCTGGACAGGGCAGGAGGCATCTTTCCGCATCTGCTTCCGGCTCGACCCACCCGAGGACGGCGACAAAACCTGGCACATACGCTTCTTCCTCCAGGCCCACGACGACCCCAGCTTGCTCGTCCCTGCCGAGATGGTCTGGACGGCAAGAGGGCGCACCCTCCAATACCTGCATTATCGCTTCGAGCAGCCCCAGGAGAGGCTCCTGGCTGGTTTGGGCATCGCCAGCCGGGTATTCCCTCCTCTGGAGCGGAGCCTCCGCTCCGCCCGGCCTGTGGCCTGTCCCATCAGCATAGAAGAAGCTTACACTTTCCTGCGGGGAGCTGCGCCCGTCCTCCAGGCTTCGGGCTTCGGAGTGTTGATGCCGGCGATACAGACCCAGGTGGGGGTAAAGGTGCACATCTACTCCAAGGGCGATAAATCGTCCCTGCGCCCCCTGGGCTTCAACGAAATCGTCCGCTTCCAGTGGGAAGTAGCCCTGGGCGACCACACCCTGACCCGAGAGGAATTCGAGCGCCTGGTGGCCCTGAAGGTGCCTCTGGTGCAGGTGCGGGGCCAGTGGGTGGAACTTCGCCCTGAAATGGTGGAGAAGGTGCTCCGCTTCTGGGAGGAGCACGGCTCCGAAGGCGACATAACCCTGGGCGAAGCTATGCACCTCCTGGCCGGCGATGGGAAGGTCGGCGAGCTTCCCGTCATCGGGGTGGAGGTGAAAGGCTGGGTCAGGGAGATGCTGGAGCGGTTGCAGGCCGGGGACCGCCTGGTGCGGCTCCCACCGCCTCGGAACTTTAACGGTGAGCTCCGCCCCTATCAGGTTCACGGCTTCTCCTGGCTGGCCTTCCTCAGCAGGTGGGGCCTGGGGGCCTGCCTGGCCGACGATATGGGCCTGGGGAAGACCATCCAGGTGATAGCTCTGCTCCTCCACGAGCGGGAGAACGGCCAGACCACCGGCCCTACCCTGGTGGTGTGCCCTACATCGGTGATCTGGAACTGGCAACGGGAGATAGCCCGCTTCGGTCCTCCCCTGCGGACGATGGTGCACCACGGTCCCCGCCGCCTGAAAGGGGAAGAGTTCGCCGAAGCCGCCCGTCAGCACGATGTGGTCATCACCAGCTACTCCCTCCTGTATAGGGATGTGGAGGACTTCGCCTCGGTGGAGTGGCACCGGGTCGTGCTGGACGAGGCTCAGAAGGTGAAGAACCCTTCCACCAAATCGGCCCAGGCCGCCCGCCGCCTCAAGGCCGTCCATCGGGTGGCCCTGACGGGCACGCCGGTGGAGAACCGCCTCTCGGAGCTGTGGTCCATCTTTCAGTTCCTGAACCCCGGCTACCTAGGCTCCTTTAAATCTTTCCGCCGCTCTTTCGCCATCCCCATCGAACGCTATGGGGACGAGGACGCCGCCAAACGCCTTAAAACCCTGGTAGGACCCTTCATCCTGCGCCGGGTCAAGACCGACCCCAGAGTCATCAAGGACCTGCCGGAGAAAATCGAGGTCAAGGTTTACGCCCACCTGACCGAGGAGCAGGCCACCCTCTACCAGGCGGTGGTGGAGGAAGGGCTCACCCGTGTGGAAGAGGCCGAGGGCATCAGGCGCAAGGGGCAAGTGCTGGCGATGCTGCTCAAGCTCAAACAGATATGTAACCACCCGGCCCTGTTCCTCAAGGACGGCAGCCCCATTCCGGGGCGCTCCGGCAAGCTCAGTCGCCTTACCGAGATGCTGGAGGAGGTGATAGCCAGCGACGACCGGGCGCTCATTTTCACCCAGTTTGCCCAGATGGGCAAGATGCTCCAGGAGTACCTCCGGGCAACCCTGGGGGTTGAAGTCCTCTTCCTGCACGGAGGCACGCCGGTGAAGGAGCGGGAGCGGATGATCGCCCGCTTCCAGAGCGATTACGGCCCGCCTGTATTCATCCTCTCCATCAAAGCAGGAGGGTTAGGACTCAACCTCACCAGGGCAGCCTGCGTGTTCCACTTCGACCGGTGGTGGAACCCGGCGGTGGAAGACCAGGCCACCGACAGGGCCTTCCGCATCGGCCAGACCCGCAACGTGTACGTGTACAAGTTCATCTGCCGGGGCACGGTGGAGGAGAAGATTGACGAACTCATCGAGGCCAAGCGGGAGCTGGCCAAATCCATCCTGGGCACCGGGGAGGAATGGCTGACGGAGCTCTCCACCGATGAACTGCGGGAGATGCTGCGACTGCGGGAAGAAGCCTTAGGTGAATGAGGGGAATAGCTATGGGATGGTGGTATTACGGCTACAGGTACAAGCATAGGGCTCCCCGCCCTGCCAACGGCATCAAAGCCAAGACCCAGCGGGGCAAGTTCGGCAAGACCTGGTGGGCCAGCCGCTGGATCGCCGCCCTGGAGCGCCTGATGGATTCACGCCGCCTCCAGAGGGGGCGCTCCTACGCCCGCAGAGGCCAGGTGTTGGAGATAAACATATCTCCGGGGCTGGTGACCTCCAGGGTGCAGGGGACTCGCCCCCAGCCCTATGAGGTGGTTATCAAGATCAAACCCCTCACCGAGAAGCAGTGGGAGAAGGTGGCCGACGTGATGGCTTCCCAGGCCGTTTTCGCCGCCAAGCTCCTGGCCGGTGAGATGCCTCAGAACATCGAGGAAGCTTTCCAGGCCGCTGGGGTGAGCCTCTTCCCGAAGAGGAGGGGCGACCTGGCAACTATGTGCACCTGTCCCGATTGGGCCAACCCGTGCAAGCACATCGCCGCCGTCTATTACCTGCTCGGCGAGCAATTTGATGAGGACCCCTTCCTCCTCTTCCGCCTGCGGGGGAAGGATAAGGAGGAATTGCTGGCGATGCTGCGGGAGCGCCGGGCGGAGGAGACCGCCCTCTCGGCATCCACTGAACCCATCCCCGAAGCCCTGCCCCTTGTGCAGCCCCTTCATCCTTCCGCCGATGGCTCCTTCTGGGAAGCAGGCGATTCGCTGAAAGAGGTCAAGTTTGCCATCAAAGGCCCCGAAGTCGAAGCAGCTGTATTGCGCCGCTTAGGACCGCCCCCTTCCGGCCTCGGATTGGACAGCTTGGAAGCTCCCCTGAAAGAGGTCTACAGGATAATCAGCGAGCGTACTTTATCTCTGGCCTTTGGGGAGAAGGGAGAAGGCTACCCGCATTAAGCTTGAGGCTAAGATCTCTCCTGCGTCCTCAGGCAACTCCATTATCTTCCTTCCCGTATTACCTTTACCTCCCGCTGATACTGCGCAGGTAGCCGTGATTTTCTCGATTTCTTCGACGGCGGCGAAGCCGCCGTCGAAGAAATCTTAATGGCCCGGCTGTTCCCCGAACACATTG
>DRAO01000502.1 GCA_011041825.1 Chloroflexota bacterium | reverse complement strand
CGGGAATAGTGCTTACCGAGGGGGCAGCTAATAACCGCATCGAAGGTAACTACATAGGTACCGATGCTGACGGGAACTTTCAGTCCGGCTTGGGAAACGGCGATGGTTTGGGCGGGAACGATGAGGGGGTTTTTATCCGTGAGGGAGCCCATAACAATGTGATAACTGACAATATTATTGGCGGCAACACCCGCTCTGGCGTATGGTTGACCGATGGCTCATACAACAACATTATATCCGGTAACTGGATTGGCACTAACCCTGATGGGGATGATGTCAAGAACCTCCAATATGGCATCCGCATTAAAGACGGTGCTTATGGCAACCGGGTAAGCGACAATGTAATCGGCTATAACTACAGGTTTGGGATATATATCTCAGGTGAAGCCACGAAAGATAACGTCATCGAAAACAATGAAATCGCCAACAACGGTGGATTATGCGAGGCAGCTCCCTCACAATTGTGTGCAGGGGTGCTCCTGTGGCGTACACATATCACAACCGAGAACTCCCTACCTTCTTCGACGGGAGGTTTTGACAATTCCTTTATCGGCAATGTAATCAGCGGCAATGCCAAGTTGGGCATCTACAACATAGGCGCCTCCCCTCTCATCAGCGCAAATCAGATTGTGAACAATGGAACTTACGGCATCTTCAACGTGCCCGATTACGGCAGTGATGCTTCCCCCTCCACAGCCCACGATGACATCCTCTCCATACCCTATGTGATGGCCAATTCCATATCCGGTCATCCTACCGGAATCCGCTCCCTCGACACAGCCCCCGCTTTCAGGCGGAGCTTGCACCTCTCCAACACCGTTACCGCCACGGTCAACCAGGTCGAGCAAGTGTGGTTTGGCGCTGTCGAGGTCCTTACCGGCTCCATCACTTCCCCGGTACCCATAAGTGATGGCATCAGCGTCATCCTCTACAGCCAGGAAACCCTCAGGCGTTATTCGCTTAATTACTATTCTCCTGGCGATTATGATTCTGGAATCTGGGGGATTTACCCCGACATCACTTACACCAATGTGATTTCCTGGGTTGCCATCGAGGAATTTGAAGTAGACACAAGTGGGAGCATATTAAACCACGACCCTTACGCCGTGGTTGTCAAAGATGCCGATACGGGGAAAACCTTGGGCTCCATTGTATTCAGCTTCGACGCCATCAGCCACACCCATTTCATAAGTCCTGACGCCAAAATCCCCTTCTACATCGCTACAGGGCCCTATCACCGCTATCAGGTTGCTGAGGTTAACCTGGCTTACCTGCTCCAATACCCGCCCGGAAGCGGAGGTGGAACCACCGCTGATAGCGACGACGATGATACGCCCGATTACATAGATGTTGACTCCGATGGCGATGGCATCCCTGACAGCGTTGAGGGCACGGGTGACGTTGATGATGACGACATACCTAATTACCTGGACTTAGATTCCGATGGTGACGGCATCCCGGACAGTGTCGAAGGGGCGGACGATTCGGATGGGGATGGGGCGCCGGATTTCCTGGACCCCGATGATGATGGCGATGGCATCCCCACAGCGGAGGAATGCCCTGGCGGGCCTCCCTGTCAGGATAGCGATGGGGATGGCACCCCAGATTATTTGGACCGTGACTCCGACGGAGATGGCATCCCCGATTGGGAGGTGGCAGGTTGTAGCGATGACGATTACGACTGCCGTGCTGATGAAGGCTCCTGCCCCGAGAACTTCCCTGATACCGATGGCGATGGTGTCCTTAATTACTTGGATGATGATAGCGATGCTGATGGCATCCCCGACTGTGTGGAACACAACCCCATCACCGATTGCATTGAGGCCGCCACAATCTCCTGTCCAATGGATGTCCCTTGTACCAACCTCACCTTGGATAGCGACAAAGATGGCACTCCCAATTGCCAGGACGATGACGTGGATGGCGATGGTACACCTAATTACCTGGATACTGACTCTGATGAGGATGGGATTCCTGACGAGATGGAGGGGGTAAGGGATTGTGATGGAGATGGGGTGCCTAACTTCCGTGACCCTGGCACTTGTGTTTATCTGCCGTTAATCATCAGAACATTATCCGTGACCCAAGAGCGCCTTTACCTCCCCGTTATAGTGAAAGCCTCTCCCTAGAGAAGTGGGCGTTCTCTAACACAACTCTCGCCTCTTCAGGGCTTCTTCGGGGGAGAGGGTGGTGCGGTCGAAGATCTCCCGGATGCGGGGTTTGGAGTAATGGGCATAGACCCGCCGGGTCGTGCTTATATCCGAGTGCCCGAGGATGTCCTGGATGGCCTCTAACGGCGCTCCCTCCTCCAGCATTTGAGTGGCCCGGTAATGGCGGAAATCGTGAGGGGTGACGTGGATGCCCAAGGCTTTGGCCGCTTTTTTAACCGTAGCCCAGATGCTCACCGTGCTCAAGCGGTGCCCATAATTGCGACCGTGGGAGATAAAAAGGGGCTCATAGTCATCCCGGCGTTCCTTGACATAATTTGCAATGGCCCTCTGGGCCTCAGGGGTTAGGAAGATGAAGCGCTGCTTCTGGCCCTTGCCGGTTACAATCACTTCTCGGCGGCGGCCATCGGCCACATCCTTGCGATTGAGGGCGGCCACCTCAGCGATGCGTCCAGCGGAAGCGTAAAGGGTGTGGACGATGGCCCTGCTCCGGAGGATTCGGAGGCGTGCCAGGCGGATTTTAGGAGCATCCCCATCGGGGAGGGGCATTTGGTCGTAATACAGGATGATGGCTGGTAGCTCCGGATCAGGGTGTGGAATGGGGTAAGAGCTACGGGGCATCACCGAACGCAGCTTCTCCTTGGCCCTTTCGATGGAAAAATCAGGGGAAAGGGAGTGATGGCGGAAGAGGTAGCGGAGCAAGCTTGTAGCAGCAGCTAGGTAAGTCTGAACGGTAAATCGGGAATAGCTCCTCTTGTTCAGCCACAGGAAGAAATCCTCTAGAACATCCTCTGTGAGAGCCCTGACGGTGATAGGCTGAGGGAGCCCTTTCTCGTGAAGGAAGGCTGTGAAGGCTTGTAATCCGGTAGAATACGTCTTACACGTGCGAGGGCTAGCTTGAAGACCCCGTAAAAACCTCTCGATTGCTTCTTCCAGATTCAGGTCATCAGGCATAATTCCCCTACCTCTCTCCAAGGTCCCTCCGAGACAAGATTATCACAAGTGGAGGGCATTGTCAATTTATCATGAATTCCCCTTGTCAAAAAGCTCAAAAGCGATTAAAATTGGAATGTCCATTTGGCGGTGATGATTTTGAGCGAGCGGTAGGCGGGGAGATGCTGAGCGAGATTACCATCAGGAATTTCGCCATCATTGACGAATTGCGAATTCAGTTCAGAGAGGGCTTTAACGTCTTCACCGGAGAGACGGGGGCTGGGAAGTCCATTATTATAGATGCCATTGGCACCTTGCTGGGGGGGCGAGCCAGCAGTGAAGTGATAAGGGCGGGCACAAGCAGCGCTCTTATCGAAGGCGTTTTCATCCTTGATGAAAGCTTGACCAAAATCATTGGCCCCATCTTGCAGGAATATGGCCTCCAAGCCGATGAGGATGGCCTCCTCATCATCTCCCGGGAGATACGGGAGGGCCGCAGCATATGTCGGGTTAATGGTCGAACCGTGCCCCTTAATATCCTCAGCCAGATAACCCAGTATCTGGTGGACATCCACGGTCAAACCGAACATCTTTCCCTCCTTAAGCCTCGCCGCCAGAGGGAATTCCTCGACCGCTATGGTGGCCTTGAGGGATTGCGAAATCAGGTTGGTGAGTTGGTGGCGAAGCTGAGGAAGGTGAGGGAGGAGCTCTCAAGGCTACGGCGAGATGAGAGAGAGCTGGCCCGTCGCATTGACCAGCTTGAATACCAGGTGCAGGAAATTGCCTCGGCAAACCTTCAGCCTGGCGAGGATGAGGAATTGCTGCAAGAAAGACGACGTTTGCTTAACGCCGAGAAGTTGGTGGAGTTGGCCGATGAGGTCTACACCTTATTGTATGAGGGTGCCGAACAGGGGCCCTCGGCCTTCGATATGGTCTCCAGAGCGGTCCGGGCGATGATGGAATTGGAGAAACTGGAACCACAGATGAGTGAGCATCGCCAGGCCTTGGAGGAAGCGCTCATCTCTGTGGAAGAAATAGCCCGGGAAGTGAGAGCCTACCGGGATAGCATTGAGTTCAGCCCTGAGAGGTTACAGCAGATAGAGGAGCGCCTTTACCTCATTAACAGCCTTAAGCGCAAATACGGCGATACTATCGAGGAAATCTTGGCTTATGCGGAAGGAGCTGTGAAGGAATTGGCCGAGATTTCCACCAGTGAAGAACGCATTGCCAAGTTGGAGGAAGAGGAGGAGAAACTCCTGCACCAGATAGGAGAGCTGGCTGCTACCCTCTCACAAAAGCGTCAGGAAGCTGCTGCTCGCTTGGCAGAGGAGGTGGAAAAGCAATTAGCTGATTTAAATATGGCTAAAGCTCGCTTCCGAGTCAACATTACCCAGAGGGAAGACCCCGAAGGGGTATGGGTGAAAGGCAAGCGGTACGCTTTCGATGCCTTCGGGATAGACCAGGTAGAATTCCTGGTTTCAGCCAACCCCGGTGAGCCTCTCCGACCTCTGGCGAAAGTAGCCTCGGGAGGAGAAACCTCCCGGCTGATGCTAGCCCTTAAGGCCGTCCTCTCCGCTGCCGATGAGACTCCCATCCTCATCTTTGATGAGATAGATGCGGGCATTGGTGGGAGGG
>DRAO01000140.1 GCA_011041825.1 Chloroflexota bacterium | reverse complement strand
TGGGGCGCACTCCTTCCCTTGCTGGTAGCAGTGCTGGTGGCAGGGTTCAACCACACTCTGCCTCAGTACACCGAGCACTCTCCCAGGGCCGAGCAGCCTGTGGCAGTGATTGACTTCGAGGTGGAGTTCTCCGATATGCGGGGGATGACGGCGTGGACAAAGGAGTTCCCCAGCGAATCGCCTCTCATAGAACAGTATTTAGCCGGTAAGCCGCTGGAGAAGGCTCATATCCTTAAAGGAGAAGGCTCGGTGAAGCCCTTGCGCCACGGGGGGCGTTCTGAGGAGGTTTTGGTCGCCTCCAGGGAAGGGGTAACCCTGCAATTTTACACCTATTACTACCCTGGTTGGCGGGCTTACGTTGACGGCAGGCCCGTCCCCATCCGTCCCGAAGGGCGCTATGGCCTTATCACCTTAGAAGTGCCCCCTGGGGAGCATCGGGTTCTCATCCGTTTCGAAGATACTCCCCTGCGCTTCTGGGCTCAGTTGGTATCCCTGATTTCGATTCTGGCAGGGGTAGGAGCGACTATCTTCCCGGGCTTGTCCCGGGCTCAAGCTGCGGGGAAAGGAGGAAGTTGAGAAGGTGCTTCCCATACCTCGATTGAAGGGAAGGCATATCGCAAAAGCAGGCCTGAGGAGGGTCTTTGCCCTGTTGCTGAAGTGGGGACCGGCGGTAGCCTGGATGGGCGTTATATTTTACATCTCTTCCCTGCCGGATACCAGCATCCCCATCTCTGGAGATGAGCCTCTGAGCATAGGCGCTCATCTGGCCGAGTATGCAATCCTGGGCTTTCTCCTCCTGAGGGCTGTAACTGCTCCCTCCGGCTGGCTGAGTCACCGCTGGTTGGGGGCTCTGATAACTCTGTTATGCTCCTTCCTGTACGCTCTCTCCGATGAATGGCACCAGAGCTTTGTGCCAGGGCGTTTTAGCTCCCCTGTTGATGTGATGGTGGATGTAATTGGGGCAGGTTTAGCCATCTTAATCGCCTTGTCCTTAGAGCGGCTGGGGCATCATTATTAGGAGGAAGCAAAATTAACAGGAGGCGCTTTTTCAACCTGCTCGGCTTTTTCATAACTTTCTCCTTCCTGGCGCTTGCCGTCAGCAAGATAGAGTGGCACGAGACCATCCTGGCCCTCTGCCGGGCTGATTACCGCCTGGTGGCCGGGGCTGTGCTATCAACCTCTCTTTCCTACATCTTGAGGACAGCTCGCTGGGGTTGGATCCTCCGGCCAGCAGGCAGTTTCCCCTTCTCCCACCTCTTCTCCCCTCTCATCATCGGGTTTGCCGTCAACAACATATTGCCCGGAAGGCTTGGCGAATTCGCCAGGGCTTATTTAATAAGTCGAAAGGAGAGCATCTCCGGCAGCCTCGCCTTCGCCACAGTGGTAATGGAAAGGGTGCTCGACGGCCTCACCATTGTAGGGGCCTTGGCGCTGGCAGGAATCTTCTGCCCACTTCCGCTATGGGGGCACCGGCTGGCCTGGGCATCGGCGGGATTCTTCATCTCCGCCCTGCTTTTCCTGGTGGTGCTTTTCTTCTGGGAGGATAAGGCGATGCGCCTGGCAAGGTTTCTGACCAGGCCGTTGCCGCAACGCTGGCGCAGAAAGCTCCTGGATATGCTCGCCTCTTTTGCGAGGGGGCTCGATGTAATGCGTTCCCCGGCCATCCTGACGATGGTGACATTTTTCTCCGTGGTCGTATGGGGCGTGGAAGCCATCACTTATTACCTGGCCATCCGGGCTTTCGGCATCCCTCTGACGGGAAGCAGGCTGCTGTGGGGGAGCCTCTTCTTGCTTTCGGTGGTTAATCTGGGTATAATGATACCCGCTGCCCCGGGTGGAGTAGGGCCATATCAGGCGGCTGCTATTTTGGCTTTAGCTGCATTCGGGGTCCCGGAGGAAGTGGCCCTGAGCATCTCTCTGGTGACCCACTTCATCCAGTATACCGTTGTAACCGGAACGGGTTTGCTCTGCCTGTGGAGGGAAGGGATTTCCCTCTCTGCTTTGGTCAGGAAGTAATCCATAACGAGAAATTTCCTGCGGAGGTTAAGCGATGAAACTGCACGAGTATCAATCCAAGCAGCTTTTCTCCCGCTATGGCATCCCTATCCCCCAAGGTGAGGTGGCTTCAACCCCTGAAGAAGCCAGGCAAGCTGCTGAAAAAATCGGCAGGAAAGTGGCAATTAAAGCCCAGGTCTTGGTAGGAGGCCGTGGTAAAGCCGGTGGAATCCGCCTGGCCCGGGACGCCGCCGAAGCCGAAAAGGTAGCAGCGGACATCCTGGCGATGAAGATTAAAGGCCTGCCAGTGCGCAAGGTACTGGTGGATGAGGCCCTTGAGATAGCTAAGGAGCTTTACCTGGGTGTGGTGATTGACCGGGCTCAAGGGAAGCCTGTGATGATGGCTTCTTCAGAGGGCGGGGTAGATATCGAAGAAGTGGCCCGTCGCAGTCCGGAAAAAATCTTCAAAATCGCCATAGACCCGCTTCTAGGGCTTAAGCCCTATCAGGCCAGGGAACTGGCTTTTTGCATTGGCTTGGAGAAAGAGCATCTGCGTCCCTTTTCCTCCATAGCTTTGGGGCTCTATAAATGCTTCGTGGAGAATGATGCTTCCCTGGCTGAGATAAATCCTCTGGTGGTCACCAGCGAGGGGAAGCTCATCGCTGCCGATGCCAAAGTGGTTATAGATGATAATGCCTTGTACCGGCATCCTGACCTGGCCCAGATGCGGGATGTGGATGAGGAAACACCTGCCGAGCGGGAAGCCCGCTCCTTCGGCATAAGCTATGTGCAATTGGATGGGGAAATAGGGTGTATGGTGAATGGAGCCGGGCTGGCAATGGCCACAATGGATGTTATCAAGCTCTACGGCGGCAACCCTGCCAATTTCCTGGACATAGGAGGCGGCGCCAAGGCCGAGCAGGTAGCCGCAGCCTTGCGCATCATCCTCTCAGACCCCAAGGTTAAGGCTGTGCTCATCAATATCTTCGGTGGCATCACCCGCTGTGATGAGGTGGCCAGGGGGATTTTAACAGCTTTAGAGGAAGTAAAACCCAAGGTGCCATTTGTGGTCAGGCTGGTGGGTACCAACGAGGATGAAGGCCGTCGGCTCCTGGCTGAAGCCAATATGGTGACGGCTACATCCCTGATTGAAGCGGCTCAGAAGGTTGTGGAGCTTGCGAAGACGTAAGCCGGGAGCTGGAAGCTCCCGGCTGAGAATCTGGAAGCGGGTTGGAAACCCGCTGATTCTCAGCCAGTTGAAAACCGGCTTTAGGACATTTCAGCCGGGCGATTCATCGCCCGGCAGCTTACAGCCAGGGGTTAATGCCCAACAACACGAAGGAAGAGAGCACCAGCAGGAGCAAGACCAGTGCCGAAGGGGTTTGAAGCTCTTCGTCCAGCCTGAGGGCGCTGAGGTAGGGCCTGAGAAGCCTCATTCCCCCAACGAGGAGTCCAAACCCGCTTAAGATGATCAGGAGACAGAACGCCTTTCCCTTGAGAAGGTTCAAGGCCATCATCCTGGCGGCGAATCCCGGGGTTAGAGGCAACCCAGCTACTGAGAGCACACCCGCTAAAAGCAATGACACCGCTTGGGGGTAATTATGCCCGCTATCCTGGGCCTCGTTGAAGAGGGTTATCCCCCCCGTGAGGACAAGCACTCCGAGGGCAGATACGGCTAAATAACGCAAAGGGGCATCCGCATTACCCTGAGCCATCAGCAAGCCCAGTAAGACCCCCGCATCTGCTGTGGCAGCATATGCGGTTAATTCCGCAAAACTTCGGGAGGCGAATCCCCTTACGCCGCTCCAAATCAGGGAGGCAAAAGCCAGGCCCCAGAGCAATGCCTCAAGGTTGCCCGGAGGCAATTGCGTTTCCCACATCCTCCCTATCCACAACACCACCCCAAGCCTCAGCACGGTCAAGATAAACCCCGCACTCAACGGCGAACATCTCCTGAGCAACCCTACAACCCACAGGTGAAAGGGAAGGAAGCCCAGGAGGGGGAATAAGCTCAGGAAGGTCCAGCTCCAAGCCCTCAGGGGCAAAAGCCCCAACCGCACGAGGGTGAAACTTAAGAATGGCAGGAGGCTCAACAGGAGCAGTCCTACCGTGCCTGTTGGATTCAGCCGTTTGCCTTCATATAAGGGGATTACAGAGGCGACAAAAGCAGATGTCAGGAGAATGCCGCTCACCATCCCCGGTGGGAGAAGCAATGATGCGCTCATCAGCACCGTGCTCAAGAGGCCCGAAAAGGGGATGTAAGGTGAGGCAGGCAGGAAAGCCCCCAGGATGAAGGAGAAAGCCGCTATCCCAAAGAGCACACCTATCGGCCTGATCTGATTTGCTTCGAGGTAAAGTCCGTATGATGCAAGAGGGCTCCCCTGGGCAACCCTGAAGCACAGGTATCCTGTCAATCCGCTGGCCAGCCCAGCCAGCCAGAAGGCTATTCTCCAGCGGTGGAGGATGTAAACTAAAAGCACCACTGCCAGGGGTAAAGCCACCAGCAGAGCACGGTTACTCACTAAACCCCTCCATTGCCTGTTCCCGCCTTCTCATAAGCAACCAGAAAAGTGGCGGCCAATGCCACCATAACCTGAATAGTCCCGAACAGGGCCAGGCCCGAGAACCCGGGTATGGAGAGGGCGTAAAACGTGTCAAACCCGGTAAGCAGGGTCAAAATCCCTGCTATCCTCCTGATAGTCCTGCCCGGCGTCAAAGCATTGAACAGGCCCAGTAGAATTAGCCAGAGGATTATGAATTGGCTTTCGAGGGGGAGGTTGGAAAGGC
>DRAO01000141.1 GCA_011041825.1 Chloroflexota bacterium | reverse complement strand
TCCCTGAGCCATGGCCGCATTGTGGGTATCTATGACTCGGATGGGTATATCGGGGAGCATTTTGCTGGCCCCCCTTGCCAGCTCCACGGTGGCGCTCAGCTTATTGGATAGATGGATGGAGACGATGCCCTCAGCCTCCCCGCTCAGTCGGCGGTAGAGACTCAGGAATTCCCCCATGGAAGGGACGGAGGTGGTGGGCAAGTCGTCGCTCTCCCGAAAACGGCGATAGAACTCTGTGGGGGTCATATCAACCCCGTCGCGGAAGACCTCCTGGCCGAATGCCACCAGGCAGGGAACAACGTGGATGTCATATTTCTCCACCAATTCGGCAGGGATGTTAGCCACGCTATCGGTCACAACGGCGATTTTGTCCATAGGCATTTGCCCCTTCGAAAAAGACGACATAAGCTGAAGAAAACCAAAAAAATTGATCTCCAAAAAAGGCGTGGTAATCCCCCCACTCGCAAGCCCCTATCCCGATTTGATGGCGATAGGAGAGGCCTCCGGCGGTGCAGTCACGCCTCGATTATCCTCATCACCTCCTGGGCGAAGTCCGAGAGACTTCTCCTGTTCTCAGCGCTCAGCCTGGACAGGTATTCCTGGTATTTTTGGGCGTAAGAGAGGAGCATGGTCGTTAAGCGCCGGTTGGCCTTCTCCACCAGGCTCAGGCCCAGGATCAGGCCGGCCAGGGCGTTAAGCCCCCACTCCTCGGGGAACCCCAGGGCGCGGAGGCGTTTGAACAGGCCCTTGGCCTCCGCCTCCTCTTTGAGTTGGTTCAGGCTGAGGATGGCAGCGGTGATCATCTCGGCGACGAAGAGCATGGGCGACTTGCGCTCAGGGATGCGCAGCAGGATCTCGTCCAACAGGGCGCTGTAGTCGGTGCCCTTGCCCTCCCGCAGGGCCTGGAGGATCTTCCTCTTGGCCTCCTCCCACTCCTCCCTGTCCCAGGCCTCCCCGGCCAACTTGGAGATCAATTCGGTCGCTTTTTCAGTGGGATAGAAGACGATACTGGAACGGCCAGGGCCACGGCTGCCCTCAGGCAGCCGATACTCCGAGGCCACCAAGCCTCGGTCCTCCAACAGGCGCAACATGTCATAGGCGGTGATCTTGCTAACCCCCAGGCTCTCGGCCACCACGGAGTAGTGAAGGGGATGCTGGGCCTGGCGATATAGATCAAGAAATCGGCGCAGGAATATACTCTGGCGGCCCGTCAACTTCATAGCATTCCCCCGTCCGGCTCCAAGCCGAACTACGGCTGCATCCTAAAATTCTAAAAAAACGAAAGAATTCATAGAATATTATACGTTGTCCCTGGGATTTGTCAAGTCGCCGTTTTCGCTCACGTGAAATGTTACCGAGTGCTATACTTAGGTCAAATGATAATGTTACCGGAGGTGAATATGCACCCGGAGGGCAATTTGACAGGTTTTCCAAGTTGTGATATATTTTAAATATGATTTAAGTATATCACACATTAGAACATTGAAGGCGAAAGACACCATATGAAGCTAAGTGAAAAAGCATACCAGCTGATTAAAGAGAAAATAATCACGTTGGAGCTCAGACCCCTTTCGGTGATCAACGAGCGGGAGCTAATGGAGGAGTTAGGATTAGGCCGCACCCCCATCAGGGAAGCCCTTTACAAGCTGGCCCACGAGGACCTGGTCATCATCGTGCCGAGACGGGGAATGTTCGTGGCCGACATCAGCATCACCGACCTGCTCAAGCTCTTCGAGTTGCGAGTCGTGCTGGAGGGGTTCTGCGCCCGCCTCGCCGCCGAACGCAGAACTGAAGAGCAACTGGCCGAGGCCGATGCCCTCCTCAACGAACTGAGGAACGTATCCGGTGACGATTACAAAGCCCTTATGGATATTGATGAGCGCCTGCACAAACTTATGTATGAAATGTCGGACAACGAATTCCTGATAGACATCCTCAATCGGCTTTATGACCATAGCCTACGTTTATGGTATCTGACTCTGGATCGCCTCGGCAACGTCCGGAGTTCGATCGAAGAGCACATTGGAGTTATGGAAGCCATCAAAGCTGGAGATGGAGAGACTGCCGAAAAGCTAATCCAGCAGCACATCATCGAGTTCCAGCAGAAAATCAAAGATGCGATTTAAATGAGGAAGGAGGAAAGGGAAATGCCCTCACTGAAAACCGTACTCAAAGGCAAAGGCAAAGAAGTGATTATCAGTCGGGATTTGCCCACCGTCATCATCGGCGAGCGCATCAACCCTACTGGCAAAAAGAAACTGGCCGCCGCACTGGAGGCCGGCGACCTGGAGTTGGTACGCAAAGAGGCGTTAGCCCAGGTGGAGGCGGGCGCCGATGTGCTCGATGTCAACGTCGGCGCAGCTGGCGTTGATGAGGTGGATATGCTTCCCAAGGCCGTCAAGGTGGTGCTCGAGACGGTGGATGTGCCCGTCTGCATAGACTCGGCCAACCCCGATGCCTTGGCTGCGGCCCTCGCAGTGCACAGGGAGCTGGTCCCTGATGGCAAGCCTCTCATTAACTCCGTCAATGGCGAAGAAAAGAGTTTGAAGCGTGTGCTCCCTCTGGTGAAAGAATACGGTGCGGCTGTCATCGGCCTGTGTATGGATGAGGAAGGGATCCCTCCCACGCCTGAAAGGCGCCTCGAAGTAGCAAAGAAAATCGTGGAGATGGCCGAGGCGATGAAGATCCCCCGTGAGGACGTGATCATTGACTGTCTGGCCCTCACAATGGGTGCTGATTCTAAGGCCGGGTGGGTGGCTCTGGAGGCCATCCGTATGGTGAGGGCCGAACTCGGTGTCAATATGACCTTAGGGGTGAGCAACATTTCCTTCGGGTTGCCGGAGCGGGAAGTGATAAACGGCGTGTTTGTGGCTATGGCCATCGCTGCCGGGGTTACCTGCCCCATTGTGGATGCCGCCAAGCTGCGCTCCTACATCCTGGCTGCTGATTTGGCCTTGGGACGTGATGAATATGCTATGCGTTATATCCAAGCTTTCCGCAAGCGCAGGAAGGGAAGATAACCTTGCCCACTGATTCCCCCGCCCGGAGGGGAGAAGAATTAAAAAGCAGCAGGAGGGGGGTGATAAAAGTTCGTAAAAGGAGAGGAGAAAGAAATTTTTCACTGTACTCTTGCGCTGTGACCCAGAGTGTCGTTGATCGACGGGATGGGGAAAATCATCTTAAGGAGGGGAGAAGATGGGTAAAATAGCCTATCGCTTATGGTTAGGCAAGGTACTGTCGCTAATGGTGCTGGTGGCTCTTGTCGCCACCTTTGTGAGCTGTGCTACCCCTGCTCCTACTCCTACGCCTGTGCCGCCTACACCTACGCCAGCACCAGCTGAGGAGAAAGCCACTCCAACTCAGGCACCCGAAGAGAAACCAACACCTACCGAAGCTGCTGCCCCCACCAAGGTCTTTAAACTGGGCATTATGGGTCCATTCAGTGGTCCTGCTGCCCGCACCGGTGACGAGTTCAGGGGTGCGGCCACCCTGGCTTTCGACGCTATCAACTGGCAGATTGGCGACTACAAGATCGAACCAGTGTGGATTGACTCCCAGTCCGACCCGGCCAAGGCAACCCAGGCCTATGAGCAGGCCGTAGTCCAGGACAAAATCCAGGCCGGCATCCTCAACTGGCACAGCTCGGTCGCCGTGGCCTGTATGGAAGTAACCGCCAAGCACAAGATTCCTCACATCTTCGGCTTCGGCGCTACCGAGGTGGTCAACGAGACCTTCCGCTCTGACCCCGACAAGTACGGCTACTGGATGCTTAAGGGGTGGCCTACCCCTGCGAAGCTCAGCCTCTCCTACGTCCTGGCCCTGGAAGACGCTATCAAGCGTGGCATCTGGAAGCCTGAGAAGAAGACGGTAGCCATTTACGGCGAGGACACCGACTGGGGGCGCAGCTTCGGCAAAGCCATCAAGGGGCAGTTCGAGGAGGCCGGATGGGAAATCGTCGCCGAGGAGTACTTCTCCATTGATCAGACCGAGTTCTATCCTCTGCTCAACAAGTTCAAGGAATTGAACCCCGCCGTTATTGCTGGCACCAGTACCGCTGCTCCCAGCTTCTCCGCCTTCATCAAGCAGGCTGATGAAGTGGGCCTGGAAAGCATCATCATCGCCGACGGCCTCGGCTGGGTTGGCGAGTGGTATGAGCTTACAGGTGATTCCTCCAACTATGTCATTGACCAGATCCCCAGCTGGGCCACTGAGGAAGGCAAGAAGTTCGCCGAGGACTTCGAGAAGAGGTGGGGCTTCAAGCCCAGCCCTTCAGCTGCCGGCCTCGCCTACGATGGCACCAACCTCTTCATCAAGATCGCCAACGACGTAATCAAGGAGTACGGCGAGCTCACCAGCGAGAATATCTACAACTTCGTCAAGGAGAAGGTCTGGACCGGCAAGTGGACCTACACCGAGGGCATCGTTATGGAGGAGTACAAATACACGCCTGAGACCATCCCCGACCCGGTTGTGGGCAAGGGTTACTACATCTTCCCGGTGCTCCAGTACTTCGACGGCGAGGGCAAGATTATCTACCCGCCCGAATGGGCCGAGCAGGACTTCAAGCCCAAGGGCAAGTAGCGCAGACCTGGCGGGGGCGGTTCATCCCTTCGCAAGGGGCCGCCCCCGCTCCAGGACACCCGGAAAAGGTGATGGCCTATGAAAATTCTGGAGACAGAGGGCCTCGTCAAGAGGTTTGGCGGCCTGGTAGCGGTGAACGAAGTATCCCTTCACGTAGAAGAGGGGGAAATCCTAGGCCTCATAGGCCCTAACGGGGCCGGGA
>DRAO01000369.1 GCA_011041825.1 Chloroflexota bacterium | reverse complement strand
GGCCCTACCCGAACCCGGCGGCGTGATGCGCTACGGCATCCCTGACTACCGCCTGCCTAAGGACGTGCTCCGGCGGGAGATCTCCCTCATCGAGGCAATGGGGGTGGAGATAAGGACGGGGATGAAGCTGGGCGGCAACCTCTCCTGGGACGACCTGCGAGACTACAAGGCCGTGTTCCTGGCGGTGGGCTTCTCCAAGAGCCGCAAGCTGGGCATCCCCGGCGAAGACGCCGACGGAGTCATCCCCGGCCTGGAGGTCCTGAAGGTGCTCAACCTGGAAGGCCCCCACAAGTTCGAGCATTTCGCCGGAAAGAAAGTGGCCGTCATCGGCGGCGGGAACACCGCAATGGACGCCGCTCGTTGCGCCCTGCGCCTGGGGGCTGACGTGACCATCTACTACCGCCGCACCCGCAACGAGATGCCCGCCATCCCCGTCGAAATCGAAGAAGCCGAGGAAGAAGGCGTGCGGATGGAGTTCCTCGTCTCTCCGGTGGAAATCCTCACCCAGGACGGCAAGGTCACGGGCGTCCGCCTCATCAAGATGGAACTGGGCGAACCCGATGCATCGGGACGCCGCAGGCCCATCCCGATACCGGGGTCGGAGTTCGAAGTGGCGGTGGACTTCGTCATCCCGGCCATCGGCCAGGAAGCGGACCTGGGCTTCCTCGAGGGCATAGAAGGCATCAGGGTGGAACGGGGTCGCATCGTGACTGAGCCGTCCACGCTGGCCGGGCCTAGGATCTTCGCCGGGGGCGACGTGGCCACCGGGTTCGGCACCGTCACCCACGCCATCGGCTCCGGCAAGCGGGCGGCCCTGGCCATAGACCGCTACCTTTGGGGCGAGGCGCTGGACGGCTTCCCGCCGCTGGAGAGGAACGTCCGTGCCGCCCTGAGGCCGATGGCTGATGTGGTGGTGCGCTTTGAGGACCTGAACCTGGCATATTACGATTACCTGGAGCGGGTGCCTGACAAGCGCATCCCCCTCGAACGGCGGCGCACCTCTTTCGACGAGGTCAACCTGGGCCTCACCGAGGAGGAAGCCGTCAAGGAAGCCTTGCGCTGCTTCGTCTGCGGCACCTGTGTGATGTGCGATAACTGCCTTATCTTCTGCCCCGATGCGGCCATCAAGCGCCGGAGCGATACTGCCTTCGGCTACGAGATTGACTACGATTACTGCAAGGGCTGCGGTGTGTGCGTGGTTGAGTGCCCTCGCAATGCGCTGTCGTTGAAGGAGGAGATAAGCCAGTAGCGGGCAAGCGGGGGACGCAAATGGCGTTGCCCCCTGCCGGGGGAGTGTGAGCGTCCCCCTGGATTCCCTTTTAACCGCAAAATGCTTTTCCGTGGAATTTTGCGATTGACCGTACAGGGAAAGGAGGATTTGGGTATGCGGGTAATGACTTTAACTAGGGAGGAGATGCCACGAGCTCTCCTCAAGTGGTTAGAGGAAGGTGGAGTTGCCGAGGGAAGTAAAGCGGTGATCACGGTGGAGCCCACCGAAGATGGGAAATTCACCTGGTATATGCTGGACATAGATCCCCAAATGATGGACCGGGTTAGAAAGGTGGCAAAGCGGTATCATTCCGCATTAAAACGCTTGGCAGATTCGTAGAAAATGAGTGTGCGTTATCTTTCACTGCACGAAGTATTGACCCTCCACGAATTCGCCATCCAGGAGTTTGGGGGGAGCTCCGGCGTGATAAGCCTTGAGCGGCTAGAGATTTCCATAGAAACCCTTCGTCAACAAGTCTTTGGGGAAGAACTTTATCCAGACCTCTTTTCCAAAGCAGCTATACTCTTCTTCCTGTTGGTGAAAAACCACTGTTTTGTGGACGGGAATAAACGTACAGCCGTTTTGGCTATGTTCGAGTTCTTGGAACGTAATGGATATACTCTTAATGTGAGTAATGATGAGCTTTACGAGTTTACCATTAAAGTAGCATCCTGCGAGGTTGATAAAACCGGCGTAGAGAGTTGGGTTAGACAATATGCCCAATCACTGAAAGAGGGCGAGGGACGGGTAACACATTGACCTTGGAGTTACTAGGTTATGCGGGGAGAGCGCTGATGAAAACTCCTAGGTTCATTTCCGAATTGCCAAATGTCCCTGCTATTTATGCTCTCTATGGGGGACGAGGACGAGGATTGTATGTGGCATATGTAGGCGCGGCAGAAGCTTTAAAGCGCCGTATAATTCAACACATTGTTAGTCGTGATAGCAGCGTTGCTGTAGGTACTTCTGCTGTAAACTTAAATCCAGACTATGTAACTGAGATACGATGGTGGGAACATCCTGAGTTCGCAGAACGATATATTCTGGAAGCTGCCGAGTTGGTAGCATTTGAAGTGCTCAATCCTGCCTTGCGTAGCAGAGGCAATATATCCCAGCGGGCAAAGCAGCTATATGAAAATGAGGAGTTTAGACGTAAAATGCGTTCTGTGTTCACTGGTGAGCCTACAGGTCGCTTGCGCCTCCTTACATTGCAAGATGTTATCGAAAAGATTATAGAGTTAGAAGAGAGGCTAAATGCCATTGAGGAACAGCTGAGTTCACAGTGAAAGCTGCTTCGTGTGAAATCAATAGGGGCGAGGCCGAGACCTGGGTTAGAGAGCGTATCCAACCATTGACGGAGGCAAAAGGTGGGTAAGACGCTAACCTTCTGGAATTTGAGGAGAAGGTAGAGCATTAGGAAGTGTTTGCGGAGTAGTAAAGGAACAGCAGGACAGGGAGGTGAACTATGAGAGGTGCAATCCGTCGGATTCTACAAATCTTCACCGTGGCAGTAATTGTAGCGCTGACAGTAAGCTTGCTGAGGGCGACGATTTCCGATGTGCTGGGTGTGGAGCTTCCGAAGGTTACAGCAGCTATTACAGCGGCAGTGGTTGCCGCTTTCGTGTCCGCCACCCGAAAGGACAGGCTATCGGGCAACAGCGCTTAGCACTAGACTCGGATAAAATGTTGACGGTGGCAAAACCGCTACCAAAAGTGAATTCTTCTCGCTTCCTTGAGGTAAGAAAATGCAGGACTTCATAGTGCCCTTTCTCACCGTAGGCTTAGCAGAAATGGGCGACAAAACCCAGCTTGCCGTCTTCTGCCTGGCATCCAAAACCAGAAAGCATCTCGCCCTCTTCCTGGGCGTGCTCCTGGCTTTCATCATCACCGATGGCTTAGCCGTTGCTTTCGGCAATTTCATCGCCAATGCAATCTCGACTGATTACATCGGGTTTATCTCTGGTGCCATCTTTATCATCTTTGGCGTGGTCACGCTTCTCAAAACAGGGGATGGCGAGAGCAAATGCGACCTCAAAACGCCATTTCTCTCCGGCTTCGGGCTGGTCTTCATCTCCGAACTGGGCGACAAAACCCAGATTGCGGCAGGGCTGTTCGCCACCCAATACAAGCCCTTGCCCGTCTTCTTAGGAGTTATAGCTGCCCTTGGCATCCTCTCGATAATCGCCATCTACCTGGGTCGGTACGTAATGGGCAGGCTGGATTACAGGAAGGTTTCAATCCTTGCGGGAGCGCTATTTGTGTTGGTGGGTGTGTTTAGCTTCTTCCAACAATAATAACTTGGAGGCAAGGTTTCTATGAAGGCTGATAAGGACGGAACCCTTGCCAGGATAAAAGAAATTCTTCAGAGGTACAAAACAGAGCTTGAGGAGAGATACGGAGTCAAAGAGATAGGCGTTTTTGGTTCCTATGTAAGGGGTGAGCAGCGGGCGGATAGCGACCTCGATATCCTCGTGGAGTTCAAGCCCGATGCTAAGATGGATCTGATAAAATTCATCGAGCTTGAGGACTACATTTCTAACCTGGTAGGGATAAAAGTCGATTTGGTGATGAAGTCTGGGCTTAAACCGAGGATTGGCAGGTGTATCCTGCAAGAAGTAACTTACCTATAAGGAGGAGAGCGGTATGGGGATGAAAAGTCGACTTTGGATCAGCCAACATCGTAAGGAATTAGAAGATAAGTATCTTGGGAAAGTGCTTATCATCTGCGGGGACAAAGTGGTTAAAGTTTTAGAGCCAGATGTCGGGTTGTTGGAGATAAACGAGTTGGGTAGAAGAATTTGTAAAGGTAAAGATTGGAGCTATACTCTCATATGCCGGGAGGAGGAGTGCATCTTATGATTGTCTCCGAGGTAGAAATCTATGCTCCCGCAGTAAAAGATTACATCTCGATTGAGGCCATTGTAGATACTGGCGCAAGCTTATGTGTTATCCCTAAACATATTGCCGAAGAACTAGGCATTGAGATTTACGAGCAGCCAATTCACCTATGGCAGGTGCGAGACCCTCTTACTTTGTTGAAAGCAGAGCTTAACCTTCGCTACCAAAGTGGCCTTTATAGAGTTGAAGCGACCGTAGTGGAAATACCTCGTGAATACCGTCGAAGTATAAGGCCTGACGAGGAATGCAAACGCCCATCCTCTCCGCATCCACTTACTCATAGGATGATTCTAGGGGAGAATTTCTTAAGCCAGCTTTCAAAAGAAGCTAGAGCAGAAATCCTGTTGGTTAACCCGGCCTAAATCACTGTAAGTACTTCTTCCGAACGGAGGTAAAGCCGCTATCCAGAAGAACAGCATTTCCTTTCCAACAACCTTGCTTATGTAGGAGGTTTCAGCGATGAAGAAAGTGATTACTGGCAACAGCGCCGTCGCTTACGGGGCTAAACTGGCAAGGGTGCAGGTCATCGCCGCCTACCCCATCACCCCCCAGACTTCCATCATCGAGAAGCTGGCGGACTTCTGCGCCAGGGGGGAACTCAAGGCCGAGTTCATCAAAGTGGAATCGGAACACTCGGCCCT
>DRAO01000293.1 GCA_011041825.1 Chloroflexota bacterium | reverse complement strand
TGTTTACAGTTGCCTTTGTTTCATGTGCCGTAATGCCATTTTTTCTTTTTCACGATTTGGGATAACATTAAAAGAGAGGAAGGGGAAATCCCGCGAAGGAGGGATGAGATGAAGAAGGCTCACATAGTGATAATCGGAGGAAGCGCTGCGGGGGTGACGGCTGCCATAACCTGCAGAAGGCATTATCCCGATAAAGAGGTTCTCCTCATAAGGAAGGAGAGGGAAGCCCTCATTCCGTGCGGCATACCCTACATATTCGGAACCCTCGGGAGCATCGAGAAGAACCTCCTTCCCGATGCGGTCGTGAAGGGAAGCGGGGCTGAAATCCTTATAGACGAGGTGGTGGATGTTAAAAGGGATGAGAAGATCGTCATAACAGCAGGGGGAGAAAGGATAGCATACGATAAGCTGATCATCTCCACGGGTTCCGTTCCCGGAATTCCCCCCATACCCGGCATAGATATGGACAACATATTCCCCATTGAGAAGAATGCCGAATCATTGAAGAAGGTTATGGAGAGGCTTAAGGGGGCTTCAAACCTCGTTATAGTGGGGGGAGGCTTTATAGGTATGGAGTTCGCCGACGAGTGCCGGAAAAGCTTCAAAGCAAAAATCACGGTCGTGGAGATGCTTCCCCACCCCCTTATGCTCAACTTTGATGAGGAGCTCTGCATAGCCGCCGAGGAGATAGAAAAGAAGATGGGTGTCGATATAATGGCCCCCGAAAGGGTTGAATCGTTCATAGGGAACGGGAAGGTAAAGGGGGTGAGGCTCGCGAGCGGTAAGGAGATAGAAGCGGATATGGCCCTCATCGCGACGGGATATGTTCCCAACACAAAGCTTGCCGAAAAAATAGGGCTTGAGATAGGTCCCACAAAAGCCATAAAGGTGGATCGCTACATGCGAACGAACGACGAGAATATCTTCGCATGCGGGGACTGCGCTGAGAAGTTCTCCTTCTTTGACGGGAAACCCTCCAACCTGAGGCTCGCCTCAATAGCGGCTATGGAGGCAAGGATAGCCAGCGCCAACCTCTTCGGTCCGAGGAGGATGAACGAGGGCGTCATAGGGGTCTTTTCCACCATCTTGAGCGGAACCGTTTTCGCCCTCGCGGGTCTTTCCGAAAAGGAGGCTAAAGCTAAGGGATACGAGATAACCGTCGGGAAATGGGAAGGGGTAAACAGGCATCCGGGGTCCATGCCCGAGGCCGAAAACCTGAAGCTGAAACTCATCTTTGAGAAGGGAACGGGCGTAATCCTTGGCGGGGAGCTTATGGGGGCAAAGTCGGGAGGAGAGATCATAAATATGATAGGAACCGCTATCTCAAAGAGGATGACTGCCGAGGAGATAGCTCGCTCCCAGATGGGCACCCATCCGGCCCTCACAGCTTCGCCGATAGCCTACCCCATCCCGAACGCCGCGGAAATGGCTTGTATTGGTCCATAACCTTTGGCACTCGGGATGATTTTCAAGGAGCCATCTCACCGGAGGCTTCTTCGGAAGTGCCCCAATTTGGCCAACCTGTAAAACCCCCTGATGCCATAGCCGATGTGATGGATCTGCATCCCCGCACCCCCTACCCGGAGTGCCAAAGGTTTCTGAACCTGTGCATTTTTTTTATTTTTTTCCTCCCCCTTTATTCCCACTCTATCCTCAGCAGGTGGGTGGAACAGGATATGCAGGGATCATAAGCCCTTACCAGCATCTCGAGCCTTAAGGTGATCTCCTCTTTGGACTTTGAGAGCAGTTGCGGCAGATAGGCCTTGAGATCCTCCTCGATGTTCTGATGGTTCTCGTTGGTCGGGACCACCATATTGGCATCGACAACCCGCCCCTCCTCATCCAGGGTGTAATCGTGGATCAGCAGGCCCCTTGGCGCCTCCACTGCCCCAACACCCCTTCCCGCCTTGGGCTTCCCCCTGTACCAGTCGGCCTTGGGGGGAGTTTTGAGAAGCTGATCTACGAGCCTTAAAGAATCCTCAATGGCATGGGCCATCTCGACGACCTGAGCGAAGTTGTTCATGAAGGAGTTGTAACAGACGGGCTTAAGCCCTAACTGCTCTGCCACCTCCTGGGCCAGGGGCGAAAGCAGCCGGGAGTTTATGTTGCACCTGGCCAGCGCCCCGACCATGTAAGAGCTGCGCAGGGACCTGGCCCTTTTTGCCGTCGAATGGGACACGATGAACTCCTCGATCTTGGCCCGATAGTCCCGAAGGGGGGTCTTTCTCTCCTCATCCGATGAGGCGATCTGCCCCCCATAGAAGGCATACTCATCGGGCCAGTAGAGGGCTATGTATTCGGTCTCCCTGCTGAAATCGGGGACATCCAAAGAGGAACAGAGCTTAACAAGGGCCCTGATGTCGGAGATGGCCTCCCTCAGCCTTCCCTGCAAATGCCTCAAGGTGTGGGCATCCGGGACCTTCGTCCAACCGCCCACCACCGCGTTCACCGGATGGGTCGTCCTCCCCCCTATGGCATCGGACATCTCGTTGGCCAGCCGGTGAAGCCTTATGACCGTCAGCAGCTCCTCCCTGTGGGTCTTTGCCAGGGGCACCACACTTGGAACCCCCAGGAAATCGGGAAGGGCCAGATACCCCACATGAAGGATGTGACTCTGGACCGTCTCGGCATGAAGCAGGAGCTTCCGCAACATAAGGGACTCCTCGGGGAGTTCAATCCCCAGGGCATCCTCGACGGCCTGAAGGGAAGCAAAGGCATGGGCTATGCTGCAGATCCCGCAGATCCTGGAAGCCACATAGGGGACATCGCTGAAGTGGAGTCCCCTGACCATAGCCTCGAAAAACCTCGCGGCCTCGGTCACCTCCCACCGCATCTCCTTGACCTGGCCGCCTTCCACCTTCACCACGATGTTTCCATGTCCCTCAACCCTGGTCAGGTGCTTGACGGTGATATCGAGGTTCATCTTGCCACCTCCAAATACCCCCAGAATAGCCTGTATTTGTTGAGGATATCCTCCGGCCTGAGCCCGTATTCCTTCATCACTTCCCTGTGGGCCTCAGTGTTGGGGTCATCGACCGTGCCGCGGCATCCTATACAACGGGCCCCAAAAGAGGGACACCTCGCCCCGCAACCAGCCCTCGTGATCGGACCAAGGCAAAACAGCCCCTTCTCAAAGACACAGACGTTTCCCGCCTTTTTGCACTCCACACAGACCGGATAATTGGGGAGCCTCGGCTCCTTGCCCAAAAGCAACTGCTTCACCACCCCCAGGAACTCCTCCTTGTCTATGGGACAGCCGGGAATCACATAATCCACCTTCACCACCGCCCCCAGAGGCCTCGCGGGGATACTGGGGAACCATTCGGCCTTATCCCCGTAAACATAGCGCCTCACCTCATCCTGATCCATGAAGTTCTTGAGGCAGTTAACCCCCCCTAAATGCGCACAGGCCCCCAGGGCCACCAGGATCCTGGAATCCTCGCGGATCTCCTTCAACCTCCCTATTTCGTCCTCGCGGGTTATGGAACCCTCCACAAAGGCGATGTCATAGGGGCCATCCTGGTGCTCACTTCTGGCCTCCCTCCACGTCACCACATCGACCACCTCGAGGAGATCCAGGAGCCTCTCCTCGAGGTTCACGATCTGGAGCTGACAACCCTCACAGCAGCCAAACTCAAATATCGCGACCTTGGGCTTCATCTAAACCCTCCTCTCAGATTGCCTCCGGCAAGTCTTTGATTTCACTGTACTTGAACACGGGCCCTTCTCTGCAAACGTAAAAACCGTTTATCTGGCAGTGCCCGCACTTGCCAACGCCGCATTTCATGTGCCGCTCAAGGTCCACATAGATCCTCTCCTCGGGAATCCCCATCTTGAAAAACTCCTGAAGGATAAACCTGTACATGATCGGGGGACCAACCGTAATGGCGATCGTGCGCGAGGGATCCACGGTCACCATAGGACAAAGGGTGGTGATGACCCCCACATGACCCTCCCAGGTCTCATCCCCCCTGTCCACCGTGAGCAGACACCGCCCTATCCCCTGCATCAGCGATATCTCATCCTTGAACAATATCTCCTTCGGCTCCCGGGCCCCATAAAGGATCGTTACCTCCCCGTAATCGGACCGATTGTCCATGATGTAATGGATGAACGACCTCAAGGGGGCTATCCCAAGACCACCCGCCGCAATCAGCAGATCCTGACCCTTGGACTCCTGCAGCGGAAAACCCCTCCCGTAAGGACCCCTTATCCCCACATAGTCCCCAGGACGAAGCCTGTGGAGGGCATTGGTGACATTGCCAACAGCCCTCACACACATCTGGAACTCCGGACCGCGGGTCGGCGAGGAACATATGCTGATGGGACACTCCCCAACCCCAAAGACCGAAACCTCCACAAACTGCCCGGGCTGATGACCAAGGACCTCCCCCCCCTCAAGGCGCAAGGTGAAAAGCTTCTCCCTCTCGGTCAGTTCCTTCACCTCAAGGATCTGGGCCAAACGGGGTCTGTAAATCAAATCCATCTCATCCCTCCGATTGAATCCGGTTATAAAGGCCATTGTAAACTTCGATGGGGTTTATCTTCACCAGGCAGTGTCTCGTGCAGCGGCCGCAGCCGACACATCCCAGCTTGCCGTAGCGATCCACCAGGTATTTGCCCTTTCGCAGAAACCTGTGTCTAAGTCTGTCGGCCCTGCTGGGCCTGAAGTTCTCCCCTCCGGCCACCCTTGCAAAATCGACCAACATACAGCCCTCCCAGGTCCTCAGGCGTTTGCCTTCCTTCAGGTTTATCTCCAGCTCATCCAGGACATCGAAACAATAACAGGTGGGACAGACCAAATTGCAGGAACCGCAGCTTAGGCAGTTCTTCGACACTTCCT
>DRAO01000068.1 GCA_011041825.1 Chloroflexota bacterium | reverse complement strand
CTGCGCCGGTGTCTGCGTTGCCAAGGCCATCGTGCACCACCACTTCACTGACGAAGAGCTGGTGGCGGAGATTGTGGGAGTGGTAGGGGAGGAGGCTTATGTCTTCTATGGCAAATGGGAGGTGCAGTAATGAAAATAATGTATAACGCTAAAGTGGACCTATTGTATCTCCGCCTTGATGATAGGAAACAGCCTGTAATCAATAAGCGGGTCTCTGATCACATCGTTTTAGATATAGGAGAAGACGACAAAATCGTGGGGATTGAAATACTGGATGCTTCCAAGCATCTGAACTTAGAAGGGCTATTGCCGGTGAAATATGAGGTTTCCTTGGAAGCGGCATAGGCCTGTGATCGCAAAAATGGAGAGCAGCTCTTGGCTTTACATCAAGGCACATGGTGTCCCTATCAGATTATCCCTAGAAAGATGGTTCCACATCACAGAAGAGCACTCTGAGATGGCAGGCTTATATTTTGATATCCTTGAAACGGTGGAAAATCCGGAGGCAATTTATGAAGGTAAAACCGGGGAACTCTTAGCTGTAAAGGAACTGGAAAATGGGAAATACATAGTGGTGGTATATCGAGAACTTAGCAGCGAAGATGGGTTTATAATAACCGCTTTCCTAACCCGGAGAAAAAGGCAGTTGGAAAGGAGGCGAAAAATATGGCCGTAGCAGAAGTTGAAAGAGTGCTGCCTTTAGTGCCTCAAATATTAAATATCCCTTACAAGAGAATTTGGGTCACATATGACGAGGAAGCGGATGTACTTTACATCAATTTTAAGAAACCAAGCCATGCCGACGATTCCGAGCTTACGGATGATGACATCATAGTCAGGTATGAAAAAGGCGAGGTTGTGGGGATTACTGTATTGAATGCGAGCAAGAGGGGAAGGTAGAAGTGAAAGCCGGGCAACTTAAAAACCGAAGGAATCGGTGAGAATACAGCCAGAGGCATTTGCTATGCTGCACAAGCTGACTACAGCCAGGTTGTTTGTGCTGCTCCTTTTCATCTCCATCTTTGTGATGGCCGTCCGGGCCCCTGTGGATACCGATATGTGGTGGCATCTGGCCGCAGGCCGCCAAATGTGGCATAGCCACTCCATCCTCTCAGAAGACCCCTTTTCCCACACGGTTCTGGGCAAGAGGTGGACCAATCATAGCTGGCTTTCACAACTTATCTTCTACGCCCTCTATAAACTTGGGGGCCTCCAAGCCATTGCCCTGGCCACCGCCCTGGCAATCACCTTGGCCTGGTGGGTTGCATACCGCCAGACTGAGGGGAACCCGTATGTCCGGGGGTTTTCACTGCTCCTGGCGGCCTTGGCCTCCTCGGTGATGTGGACCCCAAGGCCGCTTATCTTCACCTTCCTGCTCTTCGCTGTATTGAATTTCCTCCTGGAGCGAGGCCGGAGGAATTCAAGGTGGCTTTGGTTGCTCCCTCCTCTGTTTATGCTGTGGGGGAATCTCCATGCCGGTTACATAGGCGGATTCGTGCTGCTGGGATGTCGCTTGCTTGGCCTCCTGCTGGAGATGTTGGGAGCACGGAGGTTCGATGGCAAGGTTGTAAGGCTGGCGGGAATCTGCGCCCTTTGCATCGGTGCTATCCTCATAAATCCCCACGGTTATAAGGTGCTCCTTTACCCCTTTGCCACAGTGAAAGTAGGGCCTTTACGCAAGTACATCCAAGAATGGACCTCCCCTGATTTCCATCAGCTTTTCGTCCAGCCGTTCATCTGGCTGCTCCTCGCCACCTTTGGAGCGGTTGGCTTTTCGGGGCAGAGGATGCGAGGGGATGAGTTTATACCTCTGGCGGTGTTCTGCTACCTATCCCTGATAGCCTGCCGCAACATACCCCTCTTCGCCTTAGTAGCTGGCCCTATCCTTGCTCGCTATGCGAGATATGCTCTAAGCTCACTGAGCAAGTGGGCTTTCAGTTCCTCCCTATCTCAGCGCTTTGTCCTCTTTGAATCGCCCCGCCCTGGTTCCCCCTTTATCAACAGCCTGTTGCTGGCATTGCTCCTACTGGCTGTCCTGTTGAAGGTAACCATAGCGTTGGCACCTTCAAGTTTAGTTAAAGCGGAGAAAGCCCTATTGCCGGTGGGGGCAGTGAAGTTCCTGCGGGAGGAACACGTCCCAGGCAATATGTTCAACGATTACAATTGGGGCGGCTACTTAATCTGGCAACTTTACCCGGAGTATAAAGTTTTTGTGGATGGACGCACCACCCTATATGGGGAGGAAGTGCTGGGAGATTACCTGAGAGTAATGCTGGTCAAAACAGGATGGGAGGACGTACTCGATAAATACAACGTCAATTTCATACTCGTCAAGCAAGATAGCACCCTTGCCCGCTGGTTGGAAAGGGAACCGACCTGGCACAAGGCCTACGAAGATAGGATGGCGGTGGTCTTCAGGAGAAAAGGGCCTTGATGAACCGCTAAGTGGACTCAAGGAATTCTATGTAATTCGTGGTAGCATTCTCTAAATCCGAATATACTCCTCTGTATTTGGGAGGCAAGAGCGAAGCCAATACATACATTGCTTCGGTGGTCATCCTGGTCAAATCTTCCCTTTCAAGCTTCCTGTCCGGGCGGAGGAAGCGAAAAGGACGGCCTATTTTGATGTTGACCTTGGTGGGGCGGAATCGCCTGATGTTTCTGAAGAATTCCTCCTGACCCCAAATGGCAACCGGGAGGATAACGGCGTTGGTCTTTAAAGCTATGTATGAAATGCCGTCTTTGGCCTTCTGAAGGCGGCCATGATGGCTTCGGGTTCCCTCTGGGGCGATAAGGAGGACCTCCCTTTGAGCCAGCGTTTCCAGAGCCCTCCGTAGCGCTTTTCTATCCACCTCTCCTCTCCTGATAGGCACGACTCCGTAAAAGCGGACGAAAAGCCCAATTAAGGGGTATCCCAGCACTTCCCGCTTAGCCATCATCATTACCTCTCGAGGGGATAGAGCCCCGATTAAGATGGGGTCCAGGAAGTTTATGTGGTTTATCATCAATATGACCGGTCCTTCTCTGGGGAAATTCTCCATCCCCTCGATTTTGCAGCGCAAGAGTATGCGGAACAAGATTCGCAGGATGAAGTTCAAGAATTTCCGGGCTTTCATTGGGGTTAACCTCCCGAATTTTGCAATTTCCTAGGCCTATTCTAAACTATTATCCTCTCCCCGTCAACTAAAGGGTGGCTCTTCCCCACTTAATCGTGGTCACATAAGAAAGCGGGATTTTATCTTCACCCATATACCCCCCTATATTTTGGCGGGAGCATCGCAGCTATGGCTCTCATAATCTGCTCGGTGAACTGGGCTACCTGTTGCCGCCTTTCCTTCGATGCAGGAGCAGGGGGAGGAGGTTTGATGACCTTGCCAAACTTGAGGGTCAAGCGAGGACGTTTGAAGTGCAGCAGTTTCTCATTGGCATCCTCCGTGCCGGTGATGGCCACCGGAACCACGGAAGCACCGCTTTTTATGGCCAGGTATGCTGCCCCGTGGCGGGCCTTTTCCAGGGCTCCTGTCACACTGCGACGGGCTTCCGGTGCCAGAGCCAGGGCCTTCCCCTCCGAGAGGACCCTCAGCGCCCTGCGTATCACCTCCCGATCAAATTCATCCCGATGGACAGGGATTGCCCCGTAAAGGCGCAGAAGCTGCCCTGTCACCGGCACCCGATAGAGGTCAGCTAGGGCGATGCCCTCAACCTCCCTAGGGGTAAAAGCCACTACCAGGGGGGCATCCAGATGCCCCAGGTGGTTCAGGGCAATTACCACAGGCCCTTCCAAGGGCACGTTCTCCTCGCCTTCAACTTCCAAATCGGTGAGCAATCTGAAGAGAAGCCGCAACACTGGCACAGCAATGCGCCGGAAAAGCTTCCTCCACCAAGGCATAGGCGACCTCCTGGTGTTTATTTTCGCCTTTGGGTGTTGCGTTTGATCAAATCCATCACTTTTCTGAAAACTTCCTCAATGCTCAGATTGGTTGTGTCTATAATTATGGCATCTTCGGCGGGACGGAGAGGGGCTACATCACGGCTGCTATCTATATGGTCCCGACGTCGCATTATCTCCAGCACCTCTTCATAAGCAACTTCCCGTCCTCGCTCCAGGAGCTCCCTCCAGCGCCGTCGAGCCCTTTCCTCAAGGGAAGCGTCCAGGTAGATTTTTACGTCTGCCTCGGGCAATACCACCGTCCCTATATCCCTGCCCACCATAACAATTTTCCCCCGCAGGCCAATGCGACGCTGCTTGGGCGTCAGTGCTTTCCTCACTTTGGGATATGCTGATACCGGTGAAACGGCCCTGTCAACGTCAGGGTGGCGAATCTCCCAGGTCACATCTTCACCATCCACATAGACGGTATACTGACGCCCGTCATCCACAGTGGGTGCGGTAACATCTATATCCAATTCCTCGGCCAGGGCTGCGATGGCTTCCTCATCCTCTATGGGGATTCCCCGTTTGAGAGCTATCAATGTCACGGCCCTGTACATAACGCCGGTATCAAAAAATGTGTAACCGAGTTCCCCGGCTATCTTTTCCCCCAGGGTACTCTTGCCCGAGGCAGCAGGGCCATCTATAGCTATGGTCAAGGGTTTCATCGCCTGCTCCTGAGAAGGAATTTTTCGCCTCTTCTCCTTTCAAGCGGATGCCTCGTTACTTCACCTTATACCCCAGGAGGGCCCTGGTGCTTAACGGCTGGTCGCCAAGGTATAGGGTTATGTGGCCGATGCGAGTGGGATGTTCCTCCCTAGACCCGGTAATCTCTCGAAAAAGGCGCACCGAGGGGAACTCCCACCTCTCGATTAACAGGGCCCTTTCCCCCTCAACCTCCAGCTTATAGATGGAACCATCAGGG
>DRAO01000357.1 GCA_011041825.1 Chloroflexota bacterium | reverse complement strand
TTCTGATAGAGCACGTGTTTATCGGGGTCAACGAAGCGCAAATTCTTGCGAATCCAGCTTTTAGCTGTCTCGATGGCTATTTCATCTACTGGGACTCGCTTGCCCCGGAATTCGTAGATGGCCCGGTCGCCGAAGATGAGCTTCATCGGTTCGATGACCTTGCCGCCACCAATTTTAGGCTCGGTGATCCCGGCCACCAGGAGGCCCTTATCAATGTTGTGGTGCATTATGCGACCAAAGGTTTCGGTGTAGGCCTTGCAAAGGGCTATGGAAACCTCCTCCATTATGGCATCACAGATGGAGTCGGGATGGCCCACACCCTTGCGTTCCACAAGTTCCACCTGCTGTTCTTCCACAGGGACGGCTTCAAGGGCTTCTATAATGATGTTTCTCATTTTCTCACCTCCAGAGTTTTTAAGTTTGCAGGTAACCCAACCTCCCGCAAGTCCATCCGCTTGGGGGAAGTCACACACGGGTGCCCTGGGCCTCTATTATCTCACAATGCATTTTGAACCCGAGGCGTTTGTAGATGCCGATGGCCACGGCGTTGTCCTTGCCCACGTTGAGCACGGCATCTATGCCTCGCCTCAGGAGTTCGGAAACTACCGCCCCGGTGCAGGCACTGGCATAGCCCCTCCCCCGGTACAAAGGATGGGTAAATACATTGCCTACTGCTGCTATCCTGTAGGTGGGTGATACCACGTGGGTCCCGGCCACCGATACCAGCTTGCCTTGGAAGCGGATGCCATAGAACACTCCCTGCTCTACCTGATAGGCACTGAAGGCTGTTACCACGCCGGTTTCGGTGGCTTCCCGATAGAACTCCTCTAACTCATCTAGGTTCTCTATATTCAGCCTCTCGGCCCGAATACGGGGCGGTGAGAAACAATCGGGGTCGAATACCATCCTAAGCATTCTCTTAGCATCTGTCAGCCTGTAGATCCCTTGGATAGCAGGCCTGTGTTCATCCCTGAAGGTCAATATCGCTTGTCCGGGGCGGAGTTTCCATTTCAAAATCATCCTTATCCCTTCCGGGTCGCCCACAGCAAGGAGGGCAGGCGGCTCTATCCGGGTGAAAAGCAGAACCAGCGATACCAGCCTACCATCTCGCTCGGCCCCTACCCACTGGGTGTAGGGGAACAGGTCGTGCTCCAGGTCGGCGATGGCGTAGGCAGTGTAGAAGCGGTCCCGTTGCAGGAAGGAGTATATCTCGTCTTTGTCCTCAAGCTCCCTGAGCTTCCAAGGGCTGCTTGTCACCTCTTGGTCTCCCGGTATAGAGGTGGCGTTTTTCGCTTCTGGCTTCTGGCTGCTGGCGGTTGGCTTCTGGCAAGCTCCAGAGTTGGGCTGATGCTTCCCCACCCTCCAGCAAAGCCTTCCTGACCAGGGGCTCCGGGCCGAAGTTGTCTTCGTAGCGCCGGACGAATTCCTCCAGGGTGTAATGATGGCTCTGGGGGCCAGTTTCCTCCAGCGAGTAGGTGGCTGCCAGGCTGGCGATACGCCCGGCCACTTCCCAGGGCAGGTTATGGATGATGCCCTTGATTATCCCCGCCCGGTAAGCATCGCCCACCCCGGTGGGGTCAACGAAGCGTTTGGGCTTCACCGCCGGGATATCAATTCGCCTTCCTCCCTCAATGATGTAAGAGCCATTCTCACCGCAGGTAATTATCAAGGTGGGGACAAGCTCCTCCACTTGAGCACCGGTAAGCCCGGTCCTGCTCTTGAAGAGGCCATATTCATAATCGTTCAATATGAGGATATGGGCCCCCCGTGCGCCTTCTATGAGTTCCTTGCCCTTCAAGCGCACAATCTGCTGGCTGGGGTCATAGATGTAAGGGATACCCAGCTCCTGGCATTCCCTGGCGTATTTCTTCATCGCCTCCGGGTCGTTGGGTGAGATTATTGCCAACCTGATCTCGCCGGGGTTTAAGGTCTTGAACGAGAGCTCCCGGGCTTTCCTCATTGCCCCCGTGTAAAAGCTGGCGATTTGGTTCCCGGCTTTGTCAGTGCTGACGAAGAACGAGGCGGTGAAATCGTCTTTGATTTCCACGATGAGAGAGGTGTCAACTCCGCATCGCTCCAAGAAATCCCGATATTCGCCGAAATCCTGCCCCACCGTGCCCATTACGGTGGGTCGCTCCCCCAGCAGAGCCAGGTTATAGGCGATATTGGTAGCACATCCCCCCCGCTGGCGGCACATCGAATCCACTAGGAAGCTGAGGCTGATATGCTCAAGCTGGTCGGGAAGGATATGCTCCTTGAAGTAGCCAGAGAAGGTCATAATGTAGTCGTAGGCAATGGATCCAGTGATAAGGACCTTCAAAGCACTACCTCCTGGAAACGATTTTAACTTAGTTGTAACAGGAAACAAGCTCATCCCTCTTGCGCTATGGTCGCCAGCCTCTCAGGTCCCAGAACCTGACGCAGCACTCTAGAAAGCCCGAGAATCTCAATCCCTAAAATCTGCCCAGTTTCATCGAGTTCAACGTTGATGCCCTCAGCTACTTCAACGAAGCGCTCTTCCTCTCCCTCTTTAATTAATAAATACAGCACATCGCTTTGAGGGTCGTAATACACCCTTGGCTTATTCATATATCCACCTCCCGCTCAAAAGCCGTTGCTGGATTTGCTTACGCTCTATCGGATGTATGGTTACTATCTCAACCCTGTCCGGGAATACATCATAGGCTATCATCATCCATCTACGCTTGCCCCTATATTGAACGGCCATAACAGCTATGTGGCGCATCGTGGCGTAATCATAAAACCTCTCTGTAGCTTGGTGAAAAATCTCTTCAGGGAGAGAATACGGTATGCGCCTAAATATCAAGCGTCGTTTCAAGTGCTCGGTATAAACGACTTGGATTTTATGCGCCATATTTTTCTCTCATCCTGCGGCTGACTTCCGCCGTGAGTTCCATCACCCGCTCGGCAGTCTCCTTCCTCAAGGAACCCGTGCCACACGAAGGGGTTATCATCGAAGCACTCAGGATGGCATCTTTGGATACACCCTTGCTCACCAGCAGGCCAATGGCTTCCTCCAGCTTCTCTACCAGGCTCTCCGCCGTTTCCTGGTGAACTTCCTCTCCAGCAGGCACGATGCCCCAGGCAATGATACCGCCTTGGTCAAGGAATCGCTTAACCTCTTCGGGATACAGGGCCAAGTTCTGAGCATAGCTATAGGCGTCCAAATTCAGTATGTCAATGGAAGTCTCCAATAAGATGGACCAATCGGTGTTAGCGCAGCAATGCACGCCCTTCAGTCCTGAAATCCCCGATAGCACTTCTTCGATGAGCGAGATAGCCTGTTCCCGGCTCAGGGATACAAACGCCGAACCAAACGACGCCATATATGGCTCGTCTACGAAGATGATGGTGTTGGGGCAGACCTTACGCAGTTCCTGCTCCATCCAGGCAGCCTTAAGGCGCAGATGTTTGGATATAGCTTCAGCCAGGATTTCATCGTAAAGCACAGGACGGCGGTTCTGGTCCACAACCGCAAGCCCCCAGCTTACTGGACCGGTTACCTGCCCCTTCACGGCCAGCGGGGCTGGGGAGCGGCCATAGAGATGCTGATACACCGTCGCTAACCCCTGGGCATAATCGGGGCTGATGGCGGCAAACTCCAGCTTGTTCTCCAGGTAAGCGATGTAAAGCTGCTCCAGTTCTGGTTCTAAATCCTTACTGCGGTCCACGTAAATCCGTTCGTTCTCAAAGTCCAGCACCACGCCAGGGAAATGCTCGGAATATTGCACGTACATATTTTCCAGGAAGTTCCGGCGGGGAAGTTGCGGCCAATTAGGCACGATAGGCACGTGTTTGAGGATGAGTTCCCAGGCTTCCTCCACATCGGTGTAGGGGAAGCTCCCTACCGTAGTAGCCTGCCAGAGAAGCTTGCTCTTATCCATCGAATCCTCCGCATCCTTACTGGTGCAGGGAAGGCCCCTGTATGCGCCGGCGCCATTTTACCCCATCCTCGTCGGTTATGACCTCCACGAGCCCTTGTTTCTCAAGGGATGCCAAGATTGCGTAAACGGTGGTGCGGCACAGGTAGTAGTGAACCACATCCCGAAAGCGCATATTCAGAAGCAAAGCGGTATTAGCGAGGATGGCATGTTCTCTCGAGGGAATGGCCAATATCCCGTAAACCACATCTCTTATCTGCTCTAAGCGCCCCTTGTTGGCCTGGGCCACCGGAACGGGGTCTTCCAGGGGTTCGCCGTGACCAGGGATGAAATGAGCGTAAGGGAAGCAGCCCTTCACGAAGGCGTCCAGCGTGGCGAGAGCTGCGTCCAAATCAGTGCAATAAGGGATGCCATGCTTCTCCAGGGTCTCGATAGGGAAGAAGGCATCGGCACAGAAAAGGGTGTCTTCGAAGCCTATGCCGATTTGCTCGGGTGAGTGGCCAGGAAGCCGCACCACTTTGAGTTTTATCCCCTCAACGCTAAGCTCATCGCCTTCGATGCGTACATCCACCCGGCAGGGCTTGCCCAGTGTGAACTTATTGGTGAGGGAGCGGATTGGCAATGCCCCGCCAAAGAGCCACAGGGGTTCCAGCACCGGGTTCTCGATTACCACTGCCTCGAAGGAAGATGCGTAGACAGGGGCGCCTGTCCGCTTCTTCAGGGCCTCTGCCCCACCGAAGTGGTCGGCGTGGGCATGGGTGATGATGATGGCTTTTATCCGGGCATCGAGTTCGGCGGCGGCTTTGGCGGCCCGTCGGGCAGCATCTTTGTCAAGCCCGGCGTCTATCACGACGGCGGAGCCGTCGCAGACTATGAAGCCGATGTTGGAACCACCTCGCAGCACATAGGTGTTTGCGCCTATTTGTTTAAGCATTTCGGAATCTCCTTTGCCGAGGGGAAGAT